>CAWUJF010000135.1:0-7600 GCA_963922405.1 uncultured Hyphomicrobiales bacterium
ACTACCGCCCTGCACAACTGAGTTGGCGCGCACGTTTTCAGCCAATGCCCGGCTAAGACCGAAGAAATCTATCCCGAAATGCTCGAAGAACCGTCGGTCTTCGGTGGCAAGAACAGCCTTGATAAAGTGATCTGGCAAGGCATCCAGCTCTTCAGCCGCATCCTGTCTGATCCCGCGCCGACCTATTTCCTTGCCGTTACGATCAAGGAAGAGAACCGAATAGTCACCCTGGCTGCGCCAGTCCTTTTGTGTTTCTTCAAAAGCGGGCAGGGCAAGGGCTAGCATGGCAATACAGCCAAGCAGGCCAAGCGTAAAACCTTCGTCGATAAGTTCCACGAAAACACGTTTTAAACCGCGAACCCGGAACCGGCGGAAGAATATGGTGACACTTTCCCACCATTCCGCAGAACCGGAAAACAGATTGTACAGGGAAGAATCGATCCACGAGTCGAAATCGAGGAGCCGATTCCAACTACGTCCCTTGTTCGAATTCTTAAACGGATCACTCACGGTACGCGTTCACCTGATAGTTCTATTTGTGCAGGATATATTGGGTGTGTTTGAACAATTTTTCCAGTAAAAGAAACTTGTTTATCTAATCCTGGTAAACACACACGCCTCTGCAATTTCTATAATTACCAAAACTGATCGCAAAATGACAGACCAACCTTTCTGGAAAACCACAAAACTGGAGGATATGACGTCCGAGCAATGGGAGTCCCTTTGTGATGGTTGTGGAAAATGCTGTCTCAACAAGCTGGAAGACTGGGAAACCGGCGAAATTTACTGGACCAAAATCGGCTGTGAATTGCTGGATTGTGACACATGTCGTTGTTCTGACTATGAAAATCGCTTCAAGAAAGTGTCTGACTGCATCCAGCTGACGCCGGAGGTGGTGAGAACCCTAACATGGCTTCCACCCACCTGCGGGTACCGACTTGTGGCCGAGGGCAAGGACTTGTTTGACTGGCACCCGCTGATTTCCGGTGATCCGGAGTCCGTTCACAAGGCAGGCGTGAGCGTAAAGGGCCGGGTGATTCCCGATCAAAAAATCGCCCCTGAAGATTACGAGGACTACCTCGTCGACTGGCCTCTGGAGATTTATTCAGAAAAATAGGAATTTTTTCTTGAAATCGTAACGGTTGTGGGGCTAGGTTATTTCTACGGTCGGAGAAGTGCGATTGTTGCACGCTTCGGCTTTTCTGATTTCCATTAATTTTTGAACTGTAGGCAGTTTGACGCTTTTTGAAAATGAAGCATCACGGGATGAGGGTTTGAGGCTGTTCCCTCCCGTGATCGCACAAAGTTTCCCGGTAACAATTTGCAGGATAAACAGGATGTGAATTGTTGTTCGCCATCAACATATGCTCATTGTAAATCCGAAACTTTTAAAGTGTAATACTATTCATGTTTGGTTCAGGGACTTCGTGTTACTCCGCTGCCATGAAATTGCGTCAGATCATCATAATGGCTTTCTTGGCCCTGGTTTTACCCGTGTCGCCTGCATTGGCTGACGCGTGTGATAATATTGCGCGACAAATGGCAAGTTCCGCCAACACACAATTGCTCTCCGTCCAGAAGCAAAAGGACAACAGGGGAGGGACAGTTTGTATTATTCGCTTGAAAGTTTCCGGTAACGGACAACCGCCTCGAATAGTGACAAGAAGAGTGAGACCGTGACCCTCACGATCTCCGTGCAGAAAGGTGTAAGTCCGTGCGTATCCTTATCGTTGAAGATGACCCGGAACTAAATCGTCAACTCGAAGAAGCATGTCTTGAAGCAGGCTATGTGGTTGATAAGGCAACCGATGGCGAGGAAGGACATTTCCTTGGTGATACGGAACCTTATGACGCCGTTATTCTGGATATCGGCCTGCCCAGCATGGACGGTATCACCGTGCTTGAAAACTGGCGCAAGGCCGAACGCAAAATGCCTGTGCTGATGCTCACAGCCCGTGACCGCTGGAGCGACAAGGTGGCTGGCATTGACGCCGGTGCTGATGATTATCTCGCCAAGCCGTTTCACATCGAAGAAGTGCTAGCCCGACTGCGCGCTCTGATCCGCCGTTCAGCCGGCCATGCATCTTCAGAACTTGTGAATGGTGAGATCGTCTTCGATACGCGCACCTCCAAGGTGACCTATCAGGGCAAAGTGGTAAAACTCACCTCACACGAGTTGCGCCTGCTTTCCTATCTCTTGCATCACCCGGGTCAGATCATTTCCAGAACCGAACTTACCGAACATCTTTATGATCAGGATTTCGACAAGGACTCCAACACAATCGAAGTGTTTGTCGGTCGGTTGAGAAAGAAACTCGATCCGGATTTCGTTGAAACGGTACGTGGTCTTGGATACCGCTTGCGGGAAACCTGATCCACGCTTATCCCATGAAGCTGCTGCCCAACACTCTTGCATCGCGCCTTTTCATCCTGTCTTCCCTGACAGCCTTGATTGGTGTTGCCATTGTGGCTGTGGTGATCTCATCAGACTACCGACGCAGCGCAGAAGCACGCCTGAACGATGTTCTGGTGGCTAATGTCTTCAACCTGATGGGCACGTTTCAGGTGGACAATGACGGCATTTTGATGGGCATCCCGGATCTGGGAGATTCCCGCTACAACCTGTTCGATTCCGGTTGGTACTGGTCTGTTGAAAAAGTGGGCAATCCCGATAGCCGGATCATGAGTACCTCCCTTGGCACCGGCAAGATTATGATCCCCGAAAGCGTTGAACTGGATCAGACCTTTCAGCGTTTCTTTGATCTCATAGACAAAGTGGGTCAGGACCTGATTGGTCTGGAAGCGCAAGTCTTCCTCGGTGAAGGCGATGATCTCTACAGTTTCCGCATCACCGCAAACAAGAGCACGCTTGAAGAAGAAATCTCTGCTTTCCGCCAGCGCCTGGCGCTCATTCTTGCGTTGTTTGCTTTCTCGATTGTGCTTGCCACTTACCTGATGGTCCGTCTCGGTCTCAAGCCGATTTCAAACGCTACGAAACGTCTGGGTGAAATCCGCCTTGGCAAGGCTGAGCAAATTGACGGCAATTACCCCGATGAAATTCAGCCATTGATCACCGAAACAAACGCGCTGATTGAATCAAACAATACGATTGTGGAGCGGGCGCGAACCCAGGTGGGCAATCTGGCGCACTCGCTCAAGACGCCGCTGGCCGTGATGCAGAATGAGCTGGCTTCCCTCAAAGGCAAACAGCGAGAGCTAGTAGCAGAGCAAATGGATGTCATGCGCAGCCAGGTTCAAGTCTATCTCGACAGAGCAAGAATTTCCGCAAGAAGCACTACAGCCATCGCTGCCACACCACTTGCTCCGGTTCTGGAGAAGCTTGTAACCGTGGTGAGCAAACTCAACACGCGCATCGATTTCGGCACCGAGCTGGATGATGTGGAAACGGTCGTTTTCGAAGGTGAAGAGCATGACCTTCAGGAGATTTTCGGTAACCTGATCGAAAACGCATCAAAATATGCAAAAACCACAGTTACTGTATCCGCCGACTTTGCGGACAGCGCCATTCGCGTCCATGTGGAAGATGATGGCGAGGGCATGTCCAAGGAAGATATAGAAAAAGCACAGAAGCGCGGTGGCCGCGTGGATGAAGGAAAAACCGGCTGGGGTTTGGGTCTTTCCATCGTGCGTGACATTCTGGAAGAGTATGACGGTGAGTTCATTTTGGGCGAGTCAGAGCTTGGTGGCCTCAAAGCAACAGTAGTTCTGCCGGGCAGGGTCGAGAAATGACCACATTCTTTCCTAACTTTAGACATGAAAAATCATATGATTCGAGCAAATTGGTTATAAATACGGGGTTCTGCCAATGACTTTTCTAAACACGTTTAAATCGATCACTGTTATGTCCGCTGGCGTTTTGCTGCTTTCTGCGTGCAGTTCTGTCAGCAATCAGGATGTGGGCCGCGTTGGCGGTGCCGTGGTTGGCGGTGTGATCGGTAGTCAGTTTGGTGGCGGATCCGGCCGTGTTGCAGCAACAATTGTGGGTGCGCTTGCAGGCGGGTTGATTGGTGGAAACATCGGACAACGTCTTGATGATCAAAGCCGCAGCCTTGCTTTGCAAGCCGAATATGATGCGCTGGAAAGAGGCGCTCCCGGCCGTCCGGTTGCCTGGCAGGGCAACAACGGTGTCCGAGGTTCAGTGGTTCCGCAACAAACCTATCAGGTGGGTTCACAGAATTGCCGACGCTATACCCACACCATCTTCATCGATGGCGTGCCGCAGGAAGCAAGTGGCACAGCTTGCCGCAATCCTGATGGTAGCTGGTCCCCACTTTCCTAGACCGGGAACTGATTCTGACTTTCAAATCGCATAGAATTGATTGATTTGCCGCTTTGTGCGTCAATTTTACAATCTAATGTTTCTTTGTTTTCGGTCCGTTAGGTTATATGTAACCTGCTATGATGTTCTGGATCCTGATCTTCGTTATGACTGCACTGGCCGCTGCCATGTTGATTGCACCCATTTTGCGTGCAAAAAACGACGCTGCGGATAAAGAGCGCAGTTCAGATCAGGCATTCTATGAGTCGCGTATTACCGAGATTGATAATGACCTCGCGCTTGGCCGGATTGACAGTGACAGCGCGGAAGCTGCCAAGGCAGAGGAAGCCCGTAAACTCATCCGGTTAAGCCAGAACAATGGGCAAGCGGATGCAGTAGGCAATGACAATTCCAGAACAATCTTTCTGGCGTCCTTTTTCCTACCTGCATTTTCACTGCTCGTTTATTTGTCACTTGGCACCTTGCCGTCCGAACTGGCTGCGATCCAGCAGGCGAATGAGAGAAAAAGCCAGACCATCGAAGAGCTGGTTGTTTCCGTAGAAAAGAGACTGAAACAAACCCCTGACGATGTGCGGGGTTGGCAGGTGGTTGCGCCCGTTTACGTGCGGATGCAGCGTTACGACGATGCAATCAACGCCTATCAGAACATCATGAGGATTGATGGCAAAACACCTCAGGTAACCGTTGCGCTCGGTGAAATTTATGTGGTGAGAGCTGAAGGTCAGGTAGTGCCGGAGGCGGTCTCACTGTTTCAGGAGACATTGGAACTCGCACCCGGAAATGCTACGGCAAGCTTCTTCCTGGGGCTGGCAGAAATTCAGAATAACCGTGCAGATGCGGGCCTCGAAATCTGGCAGGACCTCGTGGACAAGGCAAGCGGTGACGAAGAATGGCTCCCCGTCATCAAGCAAAGAATTGCTGAAGTACGCGAAACCAGCGCCTCAACCCCGAGCCCGGAACAAAATGAAATTGACTCCGATACGATAGCTGCGGTCAGTAACCTCCCTGAAGATGAACGCCTTGCCATGATAAATCAGATGGTGGCTAATCTTTCCGACAAACTTGAGGAAGACCCGGAAAACCGCGATGGTTGGCAGCGGTTGATACGCTCCTATCTGGTTCTCAATCGAAAGGATGAGGCACTCGCTGCTTTGGAAAAAGCCAAGCAGCAATTTGCGCAGGATCAAAAATTCACGGCAGAACTTGATAAGATGGTCGAAGGTTTCACAGGCCAGAACTCAACAGGTGAGAATTAGGAGCAACGGATGACACGCAAGCAAAAACGTCTTTCAGTTATTGCGGTTATGGGAGCAGTGATTGCTGTCGCTGTGGGCCTCATGGCATTCGCTCTCAATGATGAGATTGTTTTCTTCTATGATCCAAGTGATGTGGTCGCCGGAAACAAGGTTTCACCGGGGCAGAATTTCCGCATTGGTGGATTGGTGGCTGATGGTAGCGTGGAAAAGGAAAACACGAAAGTTTCGTTCGTGGTGACAGATGGTGCGGAAAGCGTTCCGGTTACCTTTGATGGCATTTTGCCGGACCTGTTCCGTGAAGGGCAGGGGGTTATTGCTGAAGGTGCGCTAAATTCTGAAGGACGCTTTATTGCACAAAACGTTCTGGCAAAGCATGATGAAAACTACATCCCCAAAGAGCTTGAGGGCGTCTTGAAGGAAAAGCAGGTCTGGAAAGGTGAGGAAACGCAATGATTGCTGAACTCGGGCACTATGCACTGGTTCTCGCACTGGCGCTGACGCTTGTGCAATCCACGCTTCCCTTTATTGGCGCCCGCAATGGTGACCCGGTCCTTATGATGTCCGGCAGCACGTCTGCCATTGCAGCTTTTATCGCACTTTCATTATCCTTTGGCGCATTGACCTACGCCTATGTGACGTCAGACTTTTCGCTCGTCAATGTGTGGCAGAACTCCTATTCCGATAAGCCGCTGCTCTATAAATTCACTGGCGTTTGGGGCAATCACGAAGGTTCCATGCTGCTCTGGATCCTGATAATTGCGCTGTTTTCAGCATTGCTGGCAGCGTTTACCCCAAACCTGCCGCCACAACTAAAAGCCAACGTGCTGGCCGTTCAAGGCTGGATAACTGTGGCTTTCCTTCTGTTTATCCTGTTCACGTCAAACCCGTTTGTCCGCATGGAAACACCTGCATTGGAAGGCCGTGACCTTAATCCAATTCTGCAGGACATCGGTTTGGCTATCCATCCGCCACTGCTTTATGTGGGCTATGTGGGCTTTTCGCTAACCTTCTCATTTGCTGTTGCTGCCATGATCTCAGGACGCATCGATCCGGCCTGGGCCCGTTATGTGAGACCATGGGCGCTTCTTGCCTGGGTGTTCCTGACCGCCGGTATCGCCATGGGTTCCTACTGGGCTTACTATGAACTTGGATGGGGTGGCTGGTGGTTCTGGGACCCGGTGGAGAACGCCTCATTCATGCCCTGGCTTGCAGGCACTGCCCTGATCCATTCAGCTCTGGTAATGGAAAAGCGGGACGCGCTCAAAATCTGGACTATCCTGCTGGCGCTTTTGACTTTTTCTTTGTCCCTGCTGGGCACGTTCATCGTGCGCTCGGGCGTGCTCACATCGGTCCATAGTTTTGCCACAGACCCAACCCGCGGCATTGTGATTCTGGCCATATTGCTGATCTTCATCGGTGGCTCTCTCGCACTTTTTGCTCTGCGCGCCAACGTGCTTCAGTCCGGCGGCCTGTTTCAGCCCATATCCCGCGAAGGTGCGTTGGTTTTCAACAATCTGTTTATGTCCGTCGCCTGCCTCACAGTGATACTGGGAACTCTTTATCCGCTCTTCCTGGAGGCAGTGGATGGCTCAAAGATTTCCGTCGGTCCGCCATACTTCAACCTGACATTTGGTCCTTTGATGATCCCGGTTCTGCTGGCAATGCCACTGGGGCCGCTTATGTCGTGGAAGCGCAGCGACTTTCTGCCGGTTCTCCAAAGGCTTTACTTTGTGGCGGGTGTCTCACTCCTGACCATAATTGTGGCGATTGCATTCACTCAGGGTGGCCGCATTCTCGCGTCACTGGCCATTGGCCTTGCGGTCTGGGTGATGCTTGGTGCCCTGGCCGAAATTTTCCAGCGATCCGGTCTGCCCAAGGCTTCTCTCTCCGTGGCGTATGCCCGCCTGCGCGGTCTGCCACGTTCCACCTGGGGCACCGCCTTTGCCCATTTTGGCGTGGGCGTTCTGGTTTTGGGGATCGTAGGCGCAACCGCTTTCAGTGATGAGACCGGCGCCAACCTGAAAGAAGGCGAAACACTCAAGAT
>CAWUJF010000136.1:0-7594 GCA_963922405.1 uncultured Hyphomicrobiales bacterium
TGCATTTGTGGTTATGTCCCCTGCTCTGCCCAAGTCTTCAAGTAAGGCTGCTTCCACTGCCTGCTTAATCAACAATGGTGAAAGATGAGGTGGAAACTCGGTCATCCAGTCTCTCCAACAACTTCCGAAATGATGTTATCGGCTTCGGCCAGTTTGATGAATGTGCGCCGCCTCCACTCTTCACGTTGTTCAGGGAAATCTGATCGTTGATGCCCGCCCCTGCTTTCCTCTCTTTGCAACGCTGCAACTGTGATTAGTTTAGCAGCTGTAAGCGCGTTGAGAAAACGCTGCGAGCGATTTTCCTGCTGGAGCCTATCAATTTCATGTAACGCCTGAAGCAGGCCTTCTGCACTACGCGACACGCCCACATATTTTGACATTATTTGTCGAAGCTCAGGCATCATTCGTCTCGGATTCTTGATGTCATCGTCACCCGGAGGCCTTTCAACAATTACATTTGTCTGTCCAACCGGATAACGATTGAGTACATCTTCAGCAATCCTGCCAGCGAATACGACTGCCTCAAGCAAAGAGTTTGACGCAAGGCGGTTTGCACCATGGGCACCTGTGGATGTTGCTTCTCCGCAGGCGTAAAGACCATCCAAAGAAGAACGGCCATTGGCGTCAACAAATATCCCGCCCATGTGGTAGTGCGCAGCAGGTATGACCGGAATCAAATCTCTTTCCGGATCAATCCCAGCATCACGGCAATATCCATAGACTGTGGGAAACTCATCCCTGAAATGACTGCCCACCGCTGTTCGGGCATCGAGCCAGGCACCTCTGCCGGCTTGCACCTCTTCATAAATGGCTTTTGCGACCACATCTCGCGGAGCGAGTTCTGCGTCTTTATGCACCGCCAGCATAAAACGCTCACCTGCGTCGTTCACTAGCGTACAACCTTCACCTCTAAGCGCTTCCGTAGCCAATGGCGCCGGATCTTCATCCACGTTCAATGCAGTTGGATGAAACTGGACAAATTCGGGATCAGCGATCACAGCACCTGCACGAGCTGCCATGCTCATACCGCCGCCACGCGCTTGGGTCGGATTTGTAGTCACCTTGTAGAGCGCACCTACGCCACCTGCAGCCATGATGACCACATTTGTTTTCAGTTCTATTCTGTGAGGATTACTGCCACGATCTCCTCTGGCAAGCAGTCCAGAAATTTTACCGCCTGCAGTCAGTATTTCCTCGGCAACAAAACCTTCGAGCAATCGAATTGACTCGGTCTCGTGCACCTTGGCAACCAGCGCTTCCATAATAGCTTTACCCGCGCGGTCGCCTTGAACACCGACGACACGATGCTCAGAATGAGCCGCTTCACGGGAAGCTTTGAGCTTGCCTTCCAGATCCCGATCAAATGGCACACCATATTCAGCGAGATCTATAACCCGGTCTGAGGCTTCTGTGGCCATTAATCTTGCTATGTCCTCGTCCGAAATCCCTGCTCCAGCAGTAAGAGTATCGGCCACATGCTTTTCTATTGTGTCACCCGGCATGACTGCAGCAGCGATGCCAGCCTGAGCCCAGGCAGATGATGCACCTGTTCCTATTGGTGCAGCAGCAAGTACAGTCACAGGACGCGGCGCCATCTTCATGGCGCAGAACAGGCCGGCGAGCCCACCGCCAACGATTACGATATCATCGCAGACATCACTGGGTAACTTCTCGAAAAAGTCGGGTTGTTGCTCTGTCATTCAAAGGCAATCTGGATTAGTTGATCTTCAAGTTCACCATGCGCTCTACCGCACGACGAGCTTTTTCGGCCATTTCTGGATCAACAACAACCTCTTCGCGCATATATACAAGACTTTCTAGTATATTAGGCAATGTGATGCGTTTCATGTGAGGGCACAGGTTGCATGGCTTGATGAACTCAACACCATCTGCCTCCTGTTCGATATTCGACGCCATTGAACACTCAGTGACAAGCAAAACCTTTGCACCTTTTTTCTGACCGATAGCAAAATCGATCATGCCTGAAGTTGATCCGGAGAAATCAGCCACCTCAACAACTTCAGGTGGACATTCAGGGTGCGCCACAATCTGGATAGCCGGGTCGGCTTCTTTGTAGGCAAGCAATTCTTCTGGCGTAAAGCGCTCGTGTACTTCGCAATGACCTTTCCATGTCAAAATCTTCTTGGAGGTCTGCTTAGCCACATTCTGAGCCAGGAACTCATCAGGAATTAACAGGACGGTATCTGATTCGAAACTCTCGACAATCCTAACCGCGTTTGAGGATGTACAGCAAATGTCACTTTCCGCTTTTACATCAGCAGATGTATTAACATAAGTAACGATCGGGACGCCGGGATTGGCTTCACGAAGCAGCCGCACATCTTCACCGGTGATAGACTCAGCCAGCGAGCACCCGGCTTTCATGTCAGGAATTAAAACAGTTTTTTCCGGGCTTAACAGTTTAGAGGTTTCGGCCATGAAATGTACACCGCATTGGATGATTATGTCTGCATCCACTTTCTCTGCCTGTTGTGCTAACTGTAGTGAGTCCCCAGCAAAATCAGCCACACAGTGATAGATTTCGGGCGTTTGGTAATTGTGAGCAAGGATCACCGCATTACGCTCTTTTTTCAGTTTGTTGATTGCGTGAACATACGGCGCATGTACCGGCCATTCGATTTCCGGGATATGATGTTTTACCTTTTCATATAGCGGGGCGGTTTCGCGTGCCACTTCTTCGTTGTATTCAAGAACGGGCATCTCCAGAACGCCATAACGCTCTGCTGCAGTCAGCTGCTCTTTCACTTCATTTGAAGCAGTTTTAACTTGATCCAGGTTCGCCATAATGAATCTCCAATTCAGAATACACACCATTTATAATATTATGCTCAAATTGAGTATAAGGGGTGCGAAAAATTATGTCCGCATGCGGACAACACATATGTAGCAATTTGAAATGGCCATTTCAAGGCGTATGATTTGTATAAGAAAAACAAAGGAACAGGCAAAAAGGGGTATTTGCAAGCAAACCCCCCAGCCTTTCTAATACTCGCAATATTTCAATAAGTTAGTCTAAAACGCATTTTCCATAACAACCGCGAGACGTCGCGAGAACTCTAATGGGTCAGAAGGTACTTCGCCTTCAGATATTTTGGCCTGATCAAACAACAAATGCGCTGCATCCTTTAGTAGTTGATCGTTTGCTGCACCATCTTCGCCAGCTCGATCTGCAAGTTTTTTGATCATGGCATGGCTGGGGTTTAACTCCAGAACACGTGGCACATCGCCCTGTAAATGGCCATGCCGTTGCAACAAACGAGCGAGATTTACATCCGTATCTCCATCATCTGCGATCAGACATACCGGACTATCCGTCAAACGCTTTGAAGGACGAACATCTTTGATTGCTTCACCCAACTCAAGTTTGATGGATGCAATGAGGCTGTCCAGCTGTGATGACGAGGCTTCATCTTTATCATCTTCCTGTTCTTTTTCATCGGATTTGATTTTGTCCAATCCGGCATCACCTTGCGTGATTGAGGTGAATGACTTTTCTTCAAACTGGGGGATATGCTGTAACCAGAACTCATCCACATGGTCGGCCAAGAGCAATACCTCGACACCTTTCGCGCGGAAGCCTTCCAAATGCGGTGACTTCGCTATTTTTTCCAGTTCCTCACCAGCTATGTAGTAAATGTGTTCCTGCCCCTCTTTCATGCGGCTTACATAGTCGGCGAGGCCGATCAATTCTTCCCCGTTCGTTGAATTGAAACGGCAGACTTCAAGAATTTTGTCTCTAAGGCTTACATCTTCCACAAGGCCTTCTTTTAGTACGGGCCCGAAGTTCTGCCAGAATTTGGCATATTCGTCGGGACTTTTGTTTGCCTTCTTCTTGAGCTCTCCGATCACCTTTTTGGTTAGCCCGTTTCTGATTTTGGTGAGCTTTGGATCTGTCTGCAGCATTTCGCGAGAAACGTTCAGCGATAAATCTTCGGAATCCACTATCCCGCGCAAGAAGCGAAGATACGCTGGCAACAGGCCCTTTGTGTTCTCAGTGATGAAAACCCGGTTCACATAGAGCTTAACATGGCTTTTGCGTTCAGGCTCGTACAGGTCGAAAGGTGCGGTTGCCGGAATGTAAAGAAGATTGGTGTAGTTCACCAACCCTTCCACGTGATTGTGGATCGTCATCCAGGGCTGATCAAATGCATGGGCTGTGTGACGATAAAAGTCGTTGTGCTGTTCCTCAGTCACATCCTTAGTTGGCCGGGTCCAAATTGCGGAGGCAGAGTTTAACGTGTCTTCGCCAAATTTGACCGGAAAGTTGATATGATCAGAATAGGTCTGCACCACATTGCGAATACGTTCTTCCTCCAAAAACTCCTTAGCATCTTTTTTGAGGTGTAACGTGACAGTTGTACCATGAGAGTCTCTGTCTCCTGGCTCAATAGTGAATTCGCCCTTACCGTCAGATGACCAGATCCAGCTTTCAGCTTCTCCTGCGCGTCGTGTGAGTACTTCAACATTTTCAGCCACCATGAAGGATGAATAAAAACCCACACCAAATTGTCCGATTAGTCCTAGATCACCCTTTTCACCTTCCTTGATAGCATCCAAAAAAGCGCCAGTTCCTGATTTTGCAATAGTTCCCAATGTCTCAAGCAAATCATCGTGATTCATTCCTATTCCGTTGTCGGCGATAGAAATTGATTTCGCTTTTTTATCGATTTCGATCTGGATGGCGAAGTCTTGTTCACCTTCTACCAGAGATGGATTGGTGAGAATTTCATAACGCAGTTTATCGCAAGCATCAGAAGCGTTTGATACGAGTTCGCGTAAAAACACTTCACGGTTCGAGTAAAGCGAACCTGCGACTATATCTAGTAGTTGACCTACTTCTGTTTGGAAGGAGAAGGTTTCCTTGTCGCTGCTTTTTGTCATTGTGAATATCCCCATCAAGACGTCTTTTCATGCGACGCAATATATAGGAACGCTGAATTTAGCTGACAAGTCCCAAGACTGACGGAGCAACCCCACAAGGCCACCCCGCCATACCTACGCTACCTACACGGCAGGGAGGAGAATTTTATCCGGCAGCTTCTACTGCCCGTTTAGCCATTACCTTGACTAGGTTAGCGCGATAGGAAGCATCGCCGTGCAAATCTGAAAGCATGGCGCCTTCATCGACACTGCAACCGGAAATGGCACCAGAGCTGAAGTCACCAGCCAGAGCATCTTCCATTTCACCATGACGGAATACTCCATCACTGCCTGCACCTGTTACGGCCACACGTGTGCCATTGTCACCCTGCGCAACGAAAACCCCTGCCATTGCATAACGTGATGCCGGGTTCGGGAACTTTGCGTACGCAGCTTTTGAAGGTGCTGTAAACGTTACGGCTGTGATAATTTCATCGTCTTCCAAAGCTGTTTCAAACATGCCCTGGAAAAAATCGTCAGCCGAGATTGTCCGTTTTGTGGTCATGATATCTGCACCCAATGCCATCATCGCAGCAGGATAGTCAGCTGCAGGATCGTTATTGGCTAGAGATCCACCGATGGTACCCATGTGGCGAACATGAGGGTCACCGATATGACCGGCAAGTGCTGCCAGTCCGGGACAAGCGCTTTGCAACTCGGCAGACTGGTTTACTTCCGCGTGAGTTGTACCCGCTCCGATTGTCACCTGGCTACCGCTTACGGTAATGCCTTTCATTGCATCGATATGGCGCAGATCAATAAGATCGGATGGCGCAGCCAAACGCTGTTTCATTGTTGGTATCAACGTCATGCCACCTGACACAAATTTGCCATCTGCAGCACTGCCCATTTTCGCTACAGCATCATCTGTGCTGGAAGCTCTATGATAATTCGTTTCATACATTTTGTTTTCCTCCTAGAGCACGAATAACTATCAAAACATCCCCGGCCATCTCTCAAGAATTGCCGGGAGACTGTTTCAACTGATCATTCGGCTGCGTCCTTCATTGCGTTGGCCTGGATTGCCGCCCAAACTTTGGACGGAGTTGCCGGCATGGACAGATCATTGTTGCCGATTGCATCGGTAATTGCATTGATGACCGCAGGCGGCGAACCGATTGCTCCTGCTTCACCGCAACCCTTGATACCAAGTGGGTTACCAGGACACACAGTGCTCTCATGACTTACCTGATAACTAGGCAAGTCATCAGCACGAGGCATTGTGTAGTCCATGTAAGAACCTGTCAGCAATTGACCGCTTTCATCATAGACCGCTTGCTCGAGAAGTGCCTGACCGACACCCTGTGCAATGCCGCCATGGACCTGACCTTCCACAATCATCGGATTGATGATTGTACCAAAGTCATCTGACGCTACGAACTGCACGATATCGGTTGTGCCTGTCTCCGGATCGATTTCCACCTCACAGATGTAAGTACCGGCCGGGAATGTGAAGTTAGAAGGATCGTAGAATGCACCTTCTTTCAGACCTGGCTCCATACCTTCCGGAAGGTTATGGGCGGTGTATGCACCGAGACAAACTTCATGCCAACCAAGGGCCTTGTCAGTACCGGCCACTTTGACCTCACCGTTTTCGATCACGATATCACCTTCATCTGCTTCCAGCAGGTGAGCAGCGATCTTCTTGGCTTTGGTTTCCACTTTATCAAGCGCCTTGACGATGGCAGACATGCCTACAGCACCAGAACGGGAACCGTAAGTTCCCATACCGAACTGCACTTTGTCCGTGTCTCCGTGGACAATTTGCACATTGTCGGTTGGCAGACCGAATCGATCAGCAACTACCTGCGCAAATGTGGTTTCGTGACCCTGACCATGTGCATGTGAACCGGTAAGGATTTCCACTGTTCCCACAGGATTGACCCGGACCTCGGCAGATTCCCAGAGGCCAACACCAGCACCCAGCGAGCCAACGGCTGCCGACGGCGCGATACCACATGCCTCAATGTAAGAGGAAAGGCCGATACCTCTCAACTTGCCACGGGACGCTGCTTCTGATCTGCGCGCTTCAAAACCTGCATAATCTGATGCCGCCATTGCTGCATCCAGATTTGCGTTAAAGTCACCAGCATCATAAGCCATGATAACAGGGGTCTGATGCGGGAATTCCTGAATGAAGTTAGCACGGCGCAAATCAGCCGGGGACACGCCCAGCTCACGCGCTGCAGTTTCCATCATACGCTCAAGCAGATAACAGGCTTCCGGACGTCCGGCACCACGATACGCATCAACAGGTGTTGTGTTCGTGTAGATTGCCCGTACATTAGCATGAATGTTTGTGATGTTGTACTGGCCCGAAAGCAGCGTCGCGTAAAGATAAGTAGGTACGGATGACGAGAAGAGCGACATATAAGCGCCCAGGTTAGCCATTGTATCCACTGACAAACCAACAATCTTGTTGTTTGCATCAAATCCCATACGTGCCTTACTAACGTGATCGCGACCATGCGCGTCAGTCAGGAATGCTTCAGTACGATCCGCGGTCCACTTAACTGAACATTTGGTTTTCATGGATGCCCAAAGACATACGATCTCTTCAGGATAGATGTAGATCTTTGCACCAAATCCACCGCCCACATCAGGTGCGATAACTCTGAGCTTATGCTCTGGAGCAACCTGATAGAATGCGGAC
>CAWUJF010000137.1:0-7558 GCA_963922405.1 uncultured Hyphomicrobiales bacterium
ATATTGGCCATTGTGGTAGAAATACCGTGCAACTCGAAATTTGCAGAGATCGATACAAATCCAACAACATTTCTAACAAGCTCTGGGTATGACAAACCTAGGGTACTTACGGCTGCACCATTTGAAGCAGCCATAACAATGATTTTCTCACCCAAACGCTCTCCAATAGCTATTGCTTCGGCAAAATCATTTATCCAAGCTGACGGTGTAGCTTCGGCCATTGCATCACCATCTCTTCCATGACCGCTCATTCTTGTGAAGAACAAGTTGGCATCAAGAGCAGTCGCCACATCGTCAGGCACTGGTCGCGTTTCATGCTTTGTCGCAGAAAATCCGTGTATGTATATGATAGATAATGCTTTTTTGTTTTTTAAAGCAGGGTTACTCCAGATGACTTCTTTTTCCGCTCCAGAAACAATATTGGGCACGGAACTTTCTGATTTTTGAAGATAGGATTCCACATCCTGACCTATATCAGCCACATCAAAGGATAATTCCACATTGTCATCAGGAGTTGGGCCAAACACAAAGATTATTCCGGATACTAAAATTATTGAAACAATGAACCTAACCAGCTTTTTCATTTTATATTCCAATTGGTTGCCGTTTACGTACTATGCGCCTCCCAAACTGGCAACGTCAATGTTTGCCCTGTTAACAACTGTCCGCATTGCAAAACTTGATTGAATTCTGGAAACACCGGGCAGCCTGGATAGCCAATCCTTGTGTACGTGTTCAAATTCCTTCATGTCCCGGGCATTCACCCGAATGATGTAGTCGTACTCACCAGACATCAAAAAACACGCAACGATGTATGGACATGCAGACACAGCCTTTTCAAACTCATCCATGTCCGTACTGGCCTGACGGTCTAGCGATATATGAACGATTGACGTGATTGTCTGTCCAAGAGCCTGGTTTGAAATTACAGCCTGGTAACTTTCAATTGTTCCCGATTTCTCCAACTGCTCTACACGCCGGGAGCATGCAGAAGGTGACAATCCAACGCGGTTAGCCAACTCCACATTGGAGATTCTCGCATTCTCCTGCAACTCTTTCAAGATTGAAGTATCAATTGTATCCAGTTTCATTCACACAATATTCCACTAAATTTTTGATATTTTATCGAATTATCCACGAATTTGGCCTGTTTGCAACACAATATTTGCACGGACGTTTCACCCATTTTTCGCTAAAATGGATGCAGATACCAAACTAGAGGGATTTTAGATATGAGAATTGGGGTTCCAAAAGAGATTAAAAATAATGAGTTCCGTGTGGGCGTAACACCGGGCTCAGCACGTGAATACGTAGCACGTGGTCATGAAGTACTGGTTGAAACAAATGCAGGTGCTGGCATTGGCGCTGACGACGCTGTTTACGAAGCCGCTGGTGCAAAGATTATTCCCACAGCCGCTGAAGTCTTTGAGACTTCTGAGATGATCGTAAAGGTGAAAGAGCCTCAACCAAGCGAATGGGTTCAATTGCGCGAAGATCAAATCCTTTACACCTATCTTCACCTTGCTCCAGATCCAGACCAGACCAGAGGACTGATGGAGTCTGGTTGTACGGCTGTCGCCTATGAAACAGTGACCGACAATGACGGCGGCTTGCCACTTCTGGCTCCAATGAGTGAAGTTGCTGGCCGTTTGTCAATTCAGTGCGCAGCAACTGCTTTGCAAAAGCCAAATGGCGGCCGTGGCATCCTGATGGGTGGTGTACCCGGCGTCCTGCCAGCTAAAGTTGTTGTCATTGGCGGTGGCGTTGTGGGCACACATGCAGCCAAAATGGCAGTTGGCCTGGGTGCCGACGTCACAATCCTTGATCGCAACATTGATCGCATGCGCGAACTGGATGACATCTTTGGCAATACAGCTAAAACTCGCTTCTCAAACGCAGAAGCGATCGAAGAAGAGTGCCTTGCAGCTGACGCGGTTATTGGCGCTGTGCTTATACCTGGTGCAGCAGCGCCTAAACTGGTTACCCGTGATATGCTTTCATCCATGAAAGACGGTGCAGTACTGGTTGATGTGGCCATTGACCAGGGCGGATGTTTTGAAACATCAAAGGCAACAACACACTCCGATCCAACATACGTTGTAGACGGTGTGGTCCACTATTGTGTTGCTAACATGCCTGGGGCTGTACCGCTCACATCATCCCATGCGCTTAACAATGCCACATTGCCATTTGGATTGGCTCTGGCAGACAAAGGGCTGGAAGCCATTGCTGCAAATGCTCATCTACGCAACGGTCTCAACGTTCACAAAGGCCGCATCACAAATCAGGCTGTAGCCGAAGCTTTGGCATTGGATATGATTGAGCCAATTGAAGCGCTAAAGGTCGCCTGAATCATCAGAAATAATCCTCGCAATATTGAGTGATCATTATTGCAAACTTAACTCCCTTGTTTCTACCAGGAACAAGGGAGTTTTTTTAAGTCCAAGGAGTTATCTCCTCAGTGCTGGTCGCAACAGGACTAAACCCCATCTTCTGATAAAGCGGCAGTGCCGCCGGATGATCTAGAGTATTGGTTTGCAGTATAATCTTGCCAGGCTTGTGCGCCCAAGCTGCAGATATGGCGGTTGAAAGTAACCACTTCCCCAATCCCAAGCCCTGATAGTCAGCACCCAGACCTAGATATACAATTTCTACCAATTCAGGTGCACGAGATTTATCCAACTCAAAAAAACCTGCCGGACACCCGTCTGCATACAGAATGTTTATCTCGGTATCCTCATCATTGATCCGAGCAAACAATTCCGCGTCTTCCATTATGCGTCGCTCTTGCCAGTGAAATGCCTTCCCCACGAGTTCATAAATATATCTGTAATAACTCACCGGGATATTTTTCGCTCTAATCAGTGCTAGCACTGGCTTAGTGGGGACTGGAATATTCTTGAAGTGAGGATGTGACATTTCCAGATGTGTCACATGCGCTGTCATCTTCTTCTTTCTGGATATAGTGGACTTTTTAGCCATCTTCAGTCGCTACTTCAGGCCCATCAGGCAATCCCCATTGTGCCCATGAACCATCAAACAATTTGTAGTTTTCACGGCCCGTTTCTGAAAGCGCCAGACTGAGAATTGCAGCCGTCACACCTGAACCACATGTTGTGATTACTGGTGAGCTCTCATCAATCCCAAGCTTCATGAAAATCCCTTCCAGTCGATCATTTGAAACAAGCTTCCCATCCTCAATAAGCTTATTGAAAGGAAGGGACTTTGATCCCGGTATATGACCACTTCGCAGCCCGGGGCGAGGTTCATCTGCCCGACCAGCAAAGCGCTCACCCGATCTTGCATCAATAACCGTTGCATCACAGCTGACCACATTACGCTCCATATCTTCAAGCGATGCCACAAGCTCTGGTTTAAAAGAAGGTTGAAAAACCTTTGCCATTTGCGGATTGGGATTTCCCGTTTCAACCGGCAAGTCTGCGGCCTTCCATCTGTCAAAGCCACCTTCAAGAATTCTCACGTCCAAAGCGCCCATAACTTTGAAAGTCCACCACACACGAGGAGCCGAGAACAACCCTGGACCGTCATAAACGATTATTAGATTGTCATGACTAATCCCCATGACGCTAACATTTTTCGCAAATACTTCAGGTTGCGGAAGCATATGGGGCAAATCTGAACTTTGATCTGCAATGGCATCAATGTCGAAAAACACTGCATTCGGAATTCGCATGGATCGATATTCAGCTAGTCCATTTCTATTCTGTGCAGGAAGGTACCAGGACGCATCAACAAATGACACATTTTCATGCCCCATGACCTCAAGTGCATCATGTTGAGAAATAAAATTAGTACTCATAGATCATCTCCTTAGCCCCGCAAGGTGGACGAGCAATCTCGTAGAGGTGATTCGATGTCTCTATTCTGGCCTTTTAAACATGGGTTTGTGAATATCTATGTGCGTTGATTATTGCTGACGTGGTAAATTATCCGGGAAATGGACCAAAACGAATGCGGAAACGTCGGTTTTCCTTACCCTTTTTCTCAATCTTGCCGATGTGGATCTCACCAATCTCGCCAGTTTCAGTAACATGAGTTCCACCGCATGGCTGGCTGTCGATGTGGGAATTTTCCCCAATACAAACAAGTCTGATATCACCAAGACCACGAGGTGGTCGTACATTCTTGGAACGGACAATTGATGGATCTGCGTCCAGTTCTTCTTCTGTAATCCATTTGGTGAAAACGGGGTGATTGGCATTCACCAGCTCCATGAGCTTCTCACTCACATCAAGCTTGTCAGCAATTGCATCAGTGAGATCGAAATCAACCCGGCTATTATCCTCACTCACAGACGCACCTGTAATGGGGTAGGGGCAAACAACACTGAGCAGATGACATGCCGTATGCATTCGCATCAAACGATATCGTCTATCCCAATCAATGTGGCCAACAATCTTTTCACCAATATCCGGAACCGCCTCACCCTCAGCGGGAACAAGGATTATTTCCTTTTTAGTCTCACCCGTTACCGTGGTTGCAATTCTTATTTTGGATCCATCGGATCGCTCGAGAAAACCGGTGTCGCCCGGCTGACCACCACTCGTCGCATAAAAATTCGTCTGATCCAGAATTATCCCACCCAATTCATTCACAGCAATTACCTCACCTTCGCAGGCGGTAAGATAGGCATCGTCAATAAAGGCAGGCTTTGTTTCCAGGCTCATTCTTAGGCAGGTTCGCTATACTCAACGATAGGCAGATCGAATTTTGTATCGTCCTCAAGCCAGGCCGGAACCGGTAAATCCTTAGCCCGCAGGAATGCTGGATTGAACATCTTTGACTGATATCGGCTGCCGAAATCACAAAGAATGGTGACAATCGTGTGGCCCGGTCCCAGTTCTTTCGCTAGGCGAATAGCACCAGCAACATTAATCCCGGTCGAACCGCCCATACAAAGCCCTTCATGTTCAAGCAGATCAAAAGCAATAGGAATAGCTTCACTATCTTCGATCTGATACGGAAAGTCTGGTGTAAACCCTTCGAGATTTGCAGTGACGCGACCCTGTCCGATACCCTCAGTGATCGAGCTACCAGAGGACTTCAGTTCACCATTGGCATAGTATTCCCACAGTGCCGCACCCATTGGGTCAGCAAGGGCGATCTTGATGTCTTTGTTATGTTCTTTCAGCCCCATGCTGACACCGGCTAGTGTACCGCCTGTACCAATCGCTGAAACAAATCCATCAACCTTACCGTCAGTCTGCTCCCAAATCTCCTGAGCTGTTGTACGCACATGACCATCTCTGTTTGCCACATTATCAAACTGATTTGCCCAGATCGCCCCATGGCTTTCTGTCTCGTTGAGCTGATCAGCCAGTCTTCCAGACAATTTCACATATGTATTTGGATTTCTGTAAGGTAGGGCAGGCACTTCAACCAATTTGGCGCCCATCAAGCGAAGTGTGTCTTTCTTTTCCTGCGCCTGAGTTTCAGGGATAACTATCACAGTCTTATAGCCAAGGGCATTAGCAACCACGGTTAGGCCGATGCCTGTGTTTCCAGCAGTGCCCTCTACGATGGTTCCGCCTGGTTCCAGCCTACCGTTTTTGATGGCATCTTCGATGATAAAAAGGCCGGCACGGTCTTTCACAGACTGACCGGGATTCATGAACTCGGCTTTGCCGAGAATTTCACAACCAGTTAATTCTGAAGCTTTTTTAAGACGAATAAGCGGGGTGTTGCCGATGGCATCAATTGTATCTTTTTTGATTGTCATGTTATCAGCCGTGTCAAATACATTAGTTGGGTGCACACTAATGAATAGGCGATTTTCCCGCAAGGCATTGACGTTTCAACAAAGAAATAAATATGTGTAAGGAATTGCAACCATAGGCTACCTATAGAAATATTTTTCTCAAATACTGGAAAATTCATATGTCAAAATTTACCGCAAAACCATCCGATGGAGCTGTCTGGATAACCGGAGCAAGTGAAGGGATCGGAAAAGCCGTTGCCGAGCGGATGGCTGAAGAAGGGTTTGTGGTTTACGCTTCAGCGCGTTCGAAAGACAAACTCCAGGAGTTGGAAAAGGACTATCCAAGCGGTGGTAAAATCATTGCTTTACCACTGGACGTTACGGACCGGGTGGGTAACCAGAAATGCGTTGATCACATCATAAAGGAACAAGGCAAACTCGCTGTTGTAATCTTGAACGCAGGAACTTTCGTTCCAATCCGAGGTTTTGACATGAAGTTCGAAGATTTTGATTTCACAATGGATGTCAACGTCAATGGCGTAATCAACGGTATGATCCCCGCTGTGAATGAGATGAAAGCGGCGGAGCAGGGGCAGTTGGTTGTGGTTGCCTCTGTGGCCGGTTATGGCGGATTGCCCAAGAATGCTGGATATGGAATTTCCAAGGCAGGTCTAATCAATATGACCGAAAGCCTGAAGTTCGATTTTGACCGTATGAACATCAAAATCCAACTTGTTACTCCAGGATTTATAGACACCCCTTTGACCAAGAAGAACGATTTCCCTATGCCCTTCCTGATGCCAGTAGAAAAGGCGGCAGACCGTATGGTTGAGAAGATGAAGACAGACACGTTCGAAATTACATTTCCACGACGTTTTACCTTCATGCTGAAATTCATAAATTTGTGGTGTTACCCGGTCTATTTCTGGATGGTTCGGAAATTCACCGGGATGTAGACTTTAAAGCTCTAGCTTGCAAATTGGCCTGATCTAAAACAACATTGCTCTGCGATAATTGGAGGGCAATTGAGATGAAGAAGCCAAATATAATATTGATCCTGGCAGATGATCTTGGATTTGCTGATCTGGGTGTCACAGGTTCTGAAATAAACACTCCAAATATCGACTCATTGGCAATGAACGGGATGCTTTTCACATCCATGTATAATTGCGCGCGTTGCTGTCCTACAAGAGCTTCGTTGTTGACCGGCCTGTACCCTCACAACGCCGGGGTAGGGCACATGGGAGCAAATCTGGGCACTCCTGAATATCAGGGTTTCCTGCGCAATGACTGCGCAACCATAGCAGAGCATCTGCGAGCATCAGGATACAAGACGCTGATGTCTGGCAAATGGCATGTGGCTGGTGATTTCATGGCCAGAGAAGTGGATAGCTGGCGTGTCGGCGATATGGACCACCCCACACCACGTCAAAGGGGCTTTGACCGCTTTTACGGCATCGTAGATGGCGTCACTCACTTTTTCTCACCACATTACATGTTGGAGGACGATGAAAGGGTAGAAGTTTTTCCGGATGATTTTTATTTCACAGATGCAATCACGGACAAAGCCATTGGAATGATTGAAGAGTCTGTCGAGGACGAAAAACCATTCTTCCTTTATCTGGCACATACAGCTCCCCATTGGCCATTGCATGCACATCCAGAAGACATTGCTCGCTATGATGGTGTTTATGATAAGGGGTGGGATGCCACTCGTACTTCACGCCATGAGACTATGAATGCACTCGGCCTGTTTCAGGAAAACTGGCAAATTTCGCCACGTGACAAGAATGTACATTCCTGGGATCAGGAGAAAAACACGGACTGGGAATCTCGAAA
>CAWUJF010000138.1:0-7540 GCA_963922405.1 uncultured Hyphomicrobiales bacterium
ATCGGTCGCAATAAATGGCGAACCGATATAGGCAAGATCGGCACCCATCGCCTGAGCGGCAAGAATGGCACCACCGTTGGCAATCGAACCTGAAAGCAGAAGCGGGCCATCAAACCACTCGCGAATTTCCTGAATCAAAGCGAACGGTGATAATGTTCCCGCATGACCGCCTGCACCTGCAGCGACAGCAATAAGACCGTCTGCACCTTTTCTGATCGCTGAATTCGCATGCCGGTTATTGATGATGTCGTGCAGGACAATCCCGCCGTATGAGTGGACTGCTTCATTCACTTCTGGAATAGCTCCAAGAGAGGTGATTACGATTGGAACCTTGTATTTGACGCACATCTGCAGATCATGCTCAAGGCGGTTGTTCGATGTGTGAACAATCTGGTTGACAGCAAACGGAGCGACTTTCTTGTCCGGATTGGCTTTTTGATAACTATCAAGTTCCTCAGTTATTTGTGCCAACCACTCATCAAGCTGCGCTTCAGGCCTTGCATTCAGGGCTGGAAATGAACCAACAACACCCGCTTTACACTGGGCTAACACAAGGTCTGGATTGGAAATAATGAATAAAGGGGCACCAACTGCAGGCACTGAAAGCCTGTCTTTTAAAATATCCGGTATAGGCACGGGAACTCCAAGTTCTTACGTAATCGTCAAAATATTTCTTTAGAGCTTTTTTATTAACTCTGCAAACCATTTTCAGTCCGAGACCTTGCAATAGTTTCGATTCCGTTGCAAACGTGAACTACGTTGGGGAAACGAAAAAATTACTTATCAGTTCAACCCCTGAAATTTCTGTTGGGGTGACGGAACAACTTTATAGAGTTTGTTGGGCAAAAGAGTTGTCAAATTTTGAAAGTCTCATACGCGGCGCACTGGCTAAGCAGGATGCAACGAATCCGGCAATAAGGCAGGCTATCTATAAGTCTTCTCGTAATGCATTACAGAAGCTCATAGACAACAACCGCAACATGACTGTTGAAATGGCCTTGAAACAACGCAAGTCACTGGAGGCTGCTATTGATCTCATTGAAGATGAGATTGTAAATCCCGCACCTCCACCACCACCAGAACCACCAGAAGTACCAGCGCCATCATCAAATATCGATTTGGAAGCACCGGAACCGGTTAGCGTTGCACCGAGGAAGCTATCTGAAGATCCACTACAGGAATTGAAGGAAATTCTGTCTGTTTCAGACCCGGTAGCGCCAACACCAGAACCGCAATCACCTGTTGTAGAAGAAATCGATGAACCGGACGATGGTGATACTTATGCGCTTGATGATAGTGTTGAACACAATTCGAATGTGGAACTAGATACCGGACCAGCCCAACTCAATACGGACTTAAACGAAGATATGATCGTAGAAAACGATCATGAGCTACCTCAGGGATTTTCAAACCGTCGCAAGAAACAGCGTTGGTTCACTTCCATCATTATTTTCCTGGTGATTTTATCGTTGATCGGATGGATTGGTTATCGCTTGTATGTGAGCTTCCTGGACGGCTCACTCATCGGCTTCAATCCAAATTCAAACTCTGCAACTGAATCAAATACAGGACAGAGTTCAGCTGACTACATCACAATTCTAGAGCCTTCTGACCTCACAGCGCTGGAAACGGATGGCAGAGGTATTGTGGAGCTTGTCACACAACAAAATATCGAAATTGTCCGGATGTATTCAATCCGGGACAGCAACAACAGAAATGAACCTGCTGATCCGATATTACTTCGCCTGGAACCTGGTGTTCTTGAGCAAGTGTCCGGTAAGACCGTGACGATTGAGCTGTTTGCCAAATCCGGCGGAGATGGGCCTGCACAGTTCACTGTCCAGTGTGACTTTGGAGATGCGGGTAACTGCGGGCGGAAGCGCTTCCGTGTTGGTCTGCAACCGGAAGCATCAGTGTTTGCTTTTGAGTTTGGCCAGATTTCAAACCTCGATCAGGATATGTTTATAGCCATCAACACGGACACAACCGTGAATGCAGCCATTACCGGCGATGGTGATGTTCTTGATCTTATCTATGCCCGCCTCCGTGTGAACTAACGTCTCGATCACCGGTCTGGTGGGATAGAATAAGTTGCAGTAGCGTGAGCAACCAAGGTGTTATCCGAAACAGCATGAATGGAGACATCGCACACAGCCAGTCTTTTTCCCAGTTTCAGTAGTTTGGCAGTGGCGACCAGATCACCTTGCGGCTTTGATAGAAAGTTGATGTTTAGGTTGGTTGTTACCGCAAGCGCGACTTTTCCGATATGGGCCAAAATCAGGAGATAACTGGCACAATCTGCCAAAGCAAACATGGATGGTCCCGAAACGGTACCACCCGGCCTCAGGTGGCCTTCGGTCACCTTCATGGAAATAATACCCTCTCCGGGTTTTATGGATTCAACCGCAAATCCGTACTGATCTGACTGAGGAAAAACTTCACTGACGTATTCCGCCACTTCATCTGCCGTTAACTTGATCTGCATTTCTACCTCCAGACCAAAATTTGTAATGGCAAGAATCCCTGTTCACAAGTTGAAGAATGCAAACCCAATGTGGAAAGTTGCCCACCCGCGAAATGATGTTAAATCACTTGCGCAGGTGGGCATCCGCCCCCAGCGGAACCTGTAAATGGAATTAAAGTGTATTGAGATCCCAGATGTATTCGTAATTATCGATACTGGTTTTGCCGGCGAGTTTCTTCTTCAAACCAGCATTTGCATATTGTCTGATGTGGTTCAGTATGGATTTTTCGCTTCCGCCGAAATCAACATCGTACCAGAAATATATCTTTGAGACGGTGATTTCGCCGTTTGAAATTCTCACTCCACGCGGATCATTGACGTAGGATCTGGCCGCTCTGTCGAGTACTGCGTTCAGGGTCTTTCCACGATAGGCTTTACTGCCGAGATTAGGACAACTTACCGCTGCGCAGTTAAAGGCATAATGCAATCTTGGATCATTGAATACCGGGCGGACCACGCCGCTCTCTATGTTGTCAAGTGTGAGCTTTTTACCATTTACCCGAGCGACCACGTCATTGAATGGACCTTTAAGATCAAGCACATTCTTCTTTACGTCGAGTATCGAGTTTATGGGGAAGTTCTTGATGCCGATGTTAACGGTGCTTGCGTTGTAGAGGTTTAACCAGAACGCATATTGCTCATTCCGGTTGAGCTTCGTCACATCTACCTTCTGCAAATCATTTAAATAGTTTTGCAGAATCTTCTGGTCGGCAGACGACACACGGCCATATGCAACGCGATTTACGCCTTGACCATCCTTGCGGGTATATTTCTTGAGAAACGCGTCCCAGCGATCATGATCAACTTCAATCTTGGAAGCTGGATCATGTTTCTTCCAAATCGGGCTGGTGAGTTTGGATTTCGCAATGGCTAGCTTTTCGAGTGACGGTTGAGCGTTTGCGGTTCCAACAAAAAGTGTACTGATTACAAAAATGGAAAGGAACAGTTTTCCCAGTCTGGAAAGCATCTTCGCCTCATATTTCTCGGGGTATATCCAGCATATGGCCGGATATTTCCCTGGAAGAAACATGAAAGGGGAGCGCGTGTCTAAACAAATACAGACACAAAGGTGTGAATCCGCGTTAACTCAGATCAGCTGATCCAGCTTGGCTTTTTCTTTTCCAGGAAGGCTGTAATTCCCTCGTGAGCCTCCGGTTTTTCCCAGCAATCAGCCAATAGTTCAGCGCTCATCTGCATCGCTTCATCGTTGATAATCGATCCCAGTTTATTGGTTAAACTTTTTGCGATTGAAACCGCTCCAGGCGCCACAGACAAATAGGGTTCAACTTCAAATTCTATGGCTGCATCCAGTTCTGATTCAGGTACAGATTTTGCCAATAAGCCCAGTTCAACAGCCTCCTGGCCGGCAAAACGCCTCGCTGACATGAAGACACGGCGGGCTTTTGCCTCACCCATTCTGCCAATCACATAGGGGCTTATGGTGGCCGGTACCAAGCCAAGTTTGGTTTCGGTCAAGGCGAATTTTGCGTGATCGGCTCCAATAGACACATCACAGACGCACATCATTCCGATGCCACCGCCGAATGCCTGTCCCTGTATGCGGCCGATTAATGGTTTTGGAATTTCATTCAATGCCCGGAGCATCCTGGCCAGTTTAAGCGCCTCTGAAATCCGGGTTGATCTGTCTGCCTTGAATTGGGATTGCATCCATACAAGGTCACCACCAGCGCAGAAACTTTTGCCTTCACCGGTAAGAATAACAACTCTTACATCATCATCATTGCCCAGAATCTCTGTCGCTTCGGTCAATTCATCGATCATCCTGGCTGACATGGCGTTATGCTTTTCAGGCTGCGCAAGGGTGAGTGTTGCAACGCCGCGATCATCTCGATCAATACGAATGGTTTCGAATGACACGTGTCAGCCCTCCCTTAGCGATTTTGCGAATGTTTCAGCCACACTGAGTTTTTCCATATCGATGCCGGTTTCAAAACCTTTGCTGTTCAGCATTTCCACTACGCTTCCCGTAGCAACGTTTCCTGCAGCGCCCGGTGCAAATGGCCACCCGCCGAACCCGCCCACCGAAGAATCAAAGGTGCGAACTCCTGGTTCAAGGCTCACCTCAATATTTGAAATGGCCCGACCGGAAGTATCGTGATAGTGGCCTGCCAGTTTGTCAGCGGGAACCACATCACAAACAGCATCCAGCATTTTGGCAATTGTTTCCGGTGTGCCCTGGCCTATCGTGTCGCCCAATGAAATCTCGTAGCAGCCGGCAGCGAAGAGTTTTTCTGCCATGGAAGCCACATTTTCGGGTGGAGTGGGACCATCATAAGGGCAGTCGGTCACGCAGGATATGTAGCCGCGGACTGGAATGCCATCGTCAGCTGCTGCCTCTGTTATGGGCAGAAAACGCTCGATGGTTTCTTCTATGGTGGCGTTCACATTGGCTTTGCTGAAACCCTCAGTTGCAGCACCAAAGACAGCCACTTCACTGGCATTGGAAGCTTTAGCTCTTTCATAGCCTTTCATATTCGGCGTGAGGACCGCATAGTCCACGCCAGGTTTGCGCTCAATTCCTGCCATAACCTCTTCAGCATCACCCATTTGCGGTACCCATTTGGGGGACACAAATGCGGTTGCTTCAACTTTGGAAAATCCACAGTCGGACAGCATGTTGATAAGCTTGATTTTTTGATCGGCCGGTATCAGGACCTTTTCGTTCTGCAGACCGTCACGCGCACCCACCTCGAAAATTCGAACATATTCAGACATCATTCCGCCTCCATGGCAGCCAATATGGTGCCATCTTCCACCTGATCACCGACAGCAACGTTAACCTCAGCGATCGAACCATCCCGGGGTGCGGTCAGTGTGTGCTCCATTTTCATTGCTTCCAATATGATGAGCGGATCACCTTCCCGAACGATATTCCCCGGTGCTTCCATAACCTGTTTAACGAGGCCTGGCATAGGAGCGGAAATGATGTTGCTTCCCGCACTGCTGGTACCATCACCTAACAAAGGATCGTCAAAATCAAATTCGAATGTTGCTTCAGGGGTGAATACCGCGACCCTTTGGTCGAACTGAAACACCTGTGGAACGCTTCGTCTGCATTCAATGTCAGTGAATACACTAAACTCCTCGTCACCCTCCTGTTTTACCTTGCACTGCCAGATATTGCCATGGCGTCTGATGAAAACCTGATAATGCGCATCATCCAATCTTATGTTCTGCTGCCAAACCGGTGCAGTCCAGATCGAGAAACCGGAGAGGCTATCAAAAGGATCCAGATAACCGTAGCTGTCTGTTGCCTCTGCTTTCGAATTAGGCACAACCGGCAAACCAAGAGCATGTTTGGCTGCCAAAGCCACAATTTCCAAAGAGGGTGAAACTGTCTGCGTGAGCGCTTCCAGGTCCCTTTCAATCAAGCCTGTGTCCACCTCACCACTTGCGAACCCTTCATGACTACAAAGAGCTCGGAGAAAAGCTGCATTGGTTACGGTGCCAGCAATCTGTGTATCGGCGAGTGCCTCATCCATTTGCGTCAGTGCTTCTGAGCGTGTCTCTGCGTGGGTTATCACCTTTGCAATCATGGGATCGTAGAACGGCGATATGGTATCCCCCTCAACCACGCCAGAATCGTTGCGTGCCAGTTCGCTGAACTCCAGCCATTCCAGCTTTCCAGTTGCGGGCAAAAAGCCCTTGGGTACGTCTTCAGCATATAGTCTGGCTTCAAAAGCATGGCCGGAGATCGAAAGTTCATCCTGAGTGGCTGGAAGCCTCTCTCCATCAGCAACCTTTAATTGCCATTCAACCAGATCCACACCTGTGATCGCTTCAGTAACGGGATGTTCAACCTGAAGTCTCGTATTCATTTCCATGAACCAGAAACCATCGGGTCTAAGACCTTGGGAACTATCAACGATGAACTCGATGGTGCCTGCACCTGCGTAATCAATGGCTTGCGCTGCTTTCACCGCAGCCTCTCCCATGGCATTTCGCATTTCCTCGGTCATGCCTGGAGCAGGTGCTTCTTCGATTACCTTTTGGTGGCGGCGCTGAAGGGAGCAGTCCCTTTCAAACAGGTGGATCACATTGCCATGCTTATCGCCAAAGACCTGTATTTCGATATGGCGGGGTGATGTGATGTATTTTTCGATCAGGACGCGGTCATCTCCGAACGAGGATTTTGCTTCAGATCTACAGGAGGCAAGACCCGCTGAAAACTGCTCCGGTGCTTCCACCAGCCGCATACCCTTACCACCGCCGCCTGCTCTAGCCTTGATCAGTACCGGATAGCCGATTTCATTTGCTTTTGAAGCCAGAAAGCCAGGGTCCTGCATGTCACCATGGTATCCAGGGACTACTGGAACACCTGCGTCTTCCATCAATTTTTTGGCTGCGTCTTTTAAACCCATGGCCCGGATTGCGTTTGCTGACGGACCAACAAAAGTAAGTCCAGCGTTTTCTACCGCCTCAACAAATTCTGGATTTTCAGACAAAAAGCCATATCCCGGATGAATGGCATCTGCTCCCGTATCCAGCGCTGCTTTGATGATGCGATCTGCCACCAGATAACTTTCGGAAACCTGAGAGCCACCAATATGAACCGCCTCATCTGCGCTTCGCACATGGAGTGCATTCTTGTCAGCATCGGAATAGACCGCAACTGTCTCGATACCCATGGCTTTGGCCGTACGGATTACGCGACAGGCAATCTCACCCCGGTTAGCTATCAGCAGTTTTTTCAGCATTGTTCTTCCTTACGGTTTAAGGGAGGCGAGCAAAACACGTTTGCCCTTGATTTCTGGATCAATCGGTTGACCCGGTTTGGGATATAGATGAATGCCATTGGCAAATGCGAATTGGGTCAGAACACCATATATATGAGCAAAAATTGCGTCCGCCTGTTTGCCGCTTAAATGGATGGTTCCAATGTTGTTGGCCGTGTCCACAGAATGCAGGTTGATCTGCACACTTTTGGAAGAGCGGATCAGGTCAATCATCGCGTCTTCAACACTATGCAAGACGCCAATGCCGCGGTTTTCGAGC
>CAWUJF010000139.1:0-7524 GCA_963922405.1 uncultured Hyphomicrobiales bacterium
GTTTTTACACAACCGCGTTGATCAAATGCAAAAGGACGTGGATTACATGAACAAGCTCGTTGATGATATCATCAAGGAGCGTCGCTCGGGTGGTGTAGGTAGTGAGCAAAACGACCTTCTCAATTACATGATTGAAGGCGTTGACAAAGTCACTGGCGAAAGCCTGTCCGATGAAAACATCCGCTATCAGATCAACACATTCCTGATTGCCGGGCATGAAACCACATCCGGTTTGATGTCATTCACGCTTTACTTCCTGCTAAATCATCCTGATGTCCTTGAAAAAGCCTATGAGGAAGTGGACCGCGTGCTCGGCCGAGACATTTCCGTCCAACCTAACATCAAGCAAGTGAACCAGCTCACCTATGTGCAGCAAATCATCAGCGAAGCGCTTCGCTTGTGGCCAACTGCACCTGCTTTCGGAATCTCTCCCTATGAGGATGAAATCGTTGGTGGGCACTACAAAATCAAAAAGGGAACTTTCACCACTGTTCTGACTTTAATGTTGCATCGCGACAAGTCGGTTTGGGGAGACAATGCCGAGGAGTTTGATCCGGAACAGTTTTCCCGTGATGCAATCGCGCAAAGACCGATTAATGCTTACAAACCATTTGGTAACGGACAAAGAGCATGCATTGGCCGCCAGTTTGCGATGCAGGAAGCGGTGCTCGTCATCGGCATGATCCTGCAAAGGTTCGAGCTTATTGACCACACAAATTACAAACTGCGTATCAAGGAATCCATGTCCATCAAGCCGGATGATTTCCGGATGAAGGTGAAACTGCGCCCTGAAGTGATGCGTAGTGTGCTTGTGCCGGGTGGTTTGCCTGCAGAAGCTGAAAAGTCTGAAGGTCTGTCAAACGTTGCCAAACGTCCAAGCCATGGCACTCCGGCACTTGTCCTCTATGGATCCAATCTTGGAACCACGGAAGATTTTGCCCGTGATGCAGCAAGAACCGCTGAGCAAAACGGATTTGATACCAAGCTTGCTTCACTTGATGAATTCGCAGGCAAGTTACCAAAGACCGGCGCTGTCATTATTGCATGCTCGTCTTACAACGGCGCACCGCCGGATAATGCGACTGAGTTTATCAATTGGTTAGAAAGTGCAGAAGCAGCTGGCGAGTCTCTCAATGGGGTAAATTATGCTGTCTTTGGTTGTGGCCACAGCGACTGGGCTGCCACATTCCAGGCCACACCAAGGCTCATCGATGAGATGATGGAAAAACTTGGAGCCAATCGTATTCTGGATCGTGGTGAAGGGGATGCGCGCGAAGATATCGATGAAGCCTTTACTAATTGGGATAAAGCAATCTGGCCGAAAACAGCGGAATATTTCAGTCTGGATGTGGACTTCTCACAACCTGCTGTAGCTGAGCCACTCTTTAAAGTGGAATTCCTTGCAGACAAGGAAGAAAACCCGCTTGTTACAGAAAGCAAATCAAAGGTAGTGCGCATTACGGAAAACCGGGAACTTCAGAACCACGAAGGCGAGAATGCTTCATCCCGGTCCACCCGGCATATTGAATTGGCATTGGCTCCAGGGATGGAATACAGAACTGGTGATCATTGCTGCATTGTTCCGAAGAATTCCCGAGAAATGGCTAAGCGAGTGGAGCGGCGTTTCGGATTTACAGCGAAAACACGGATTAAGCTCACAACCACATCAACAGATCATGCCCAATTGCCAATAGAGCATCCTATCTCGGTGCGTTACCTGTTAACAGAACTGTTGGAGTTGCAGGATGTGGCTTCACGCAAAGACCTGGACACTCTTATTCAATATACAGAATGCCCGGTAACACAGGATGCGTTGAAGCTGCTTGCGGATGCTGATTACCGAAAAGAAGTATTCCTGAAACGTGTCTCCGTTCTTGAAATACTCGAAAAGTTCCCTGCTTGCGAATTGCCATTCGCGGTATTCATCGAATTGATGCCGATGATGTCTCAGCGTTACTATTCAATATCCTCTTCATCCATGGAAAAGGAAGGTCATTGTACGCTTACGGTGGGAGTAGTGGACGAACCTGCCATATCAGGTAATGGTCAGTTCAAGGGTGTGTGCTCAAACTATCTGGCTAATCTTGATGCAGGTTCAGAAGTCTTCGCGAGCATGAAGCCCACAAAGGCAGGCTTCAGATTGCCGGATGATCCTTCAACGCCTGTTATAATGATAGGGCCGGGTACAGGCATTGCTCCATTCAGGGGCTTCCTTCAAAAGCGTGAATACCTGAAGAAGAACGGCTCTAAACTCGGACCCGCAATTTTGTTCTTTGGCTGTCGCCATCCAGATCAAGACTACATCTATCAGGAGGAGTTGGAAAACTTTGCTTCCAACGGAATTACAGACCTGCACGTGGCCTTCTCAAGGAAGGAAAAACAAAAGACCTATGTTCAGGACCTTTTGCGCCAACAGCGTGAGCAGATCTGGGAAATGATTGAAGCGGGTGCCCACATTTACGTGTGTGGTGATGGAAGCCGCATGGAGCCCGATGTTCGTCATGCGCTCACCACTATCTATTCAGAGGAAAAGGATGTGGGTGTGGAAGCTGGCAATGCCTGGTTAGAGCAAATGATTGCTGATGAACGTTATGTTCTGGATGTGTGGGTATCAAACTGATTTCAGCAATCGTTTTAATAAGAGAGATTGAACCAGCCTTTTCAATCTCTCAAATCCGTAGCATTTTGCATACGTGGCAGTAGATTCAATTTTTGCGGAAGAGAAAGTCTAACTGCCAAAGAAAAACCCGCTCAGTGAGGGAGGAGAAAGGGAGAGCGGGCTTTTCTAAGGTATCAACTATGGAAAGTTGATTTATGCAGCTTTTTGACCATATGGCCAAACTTTTGCAGCATTCTCACGAAGGTTGTTAGCACCTTCAGTTACTGCTTCACGTGTTGCGTTTACAGCGTTGCGTACACGCTCTACGTTTGCAGCAGTGTTTTCACGTACATAGTCAGTCTGAATTTGAGCAGCTTCTGAAAGTGACTTGGCAGCAGCAAGTTTTTCAGCAGTTGTAAGTGCGTGATCAACATTTGCATGTGCAGCTTCAGCAAGGTTGCCAAGGAAACCAACATAACCGGTAACAGCGCGAGTAAGTACGCTTTCAAGACCTGAGTTGTATTTCTTTGTGCCTTCATAAAGGTTGTCTGAGCGTTCTTTTGCAGTAGCAGCTGAGCGCTTTACAAATTCACGAGCAGAGTCAGTCATTTTTGATGCGTTTGCAGTTACTTGCTCTGCAACAGTCTCAGTTACTTTAGTTTCTACTTTTTTTGTTTCGTTCTTAGCAGTCATTTTCAATCTCCGTTGGGTCGTGGCCTAAGCCCGGTTGGAATTCTCGTTGAGTTGTTTGTTTAACTCGTTATGACGGTTATATAGTCCGGCATTTTGCATATTGCAAGAAAAATTTTGACGTAAACGTAAAAAAATTGAAAAAAAATTTGAAAATCGTTTAAAAACATATAGATAAGGCATTAATATTTTTGCTGCAATGCAGCAATTAGCTTCATAATTGGCCTTTTTTGCATGCATCCGATGCCCCATAATGTGGAAAATTTCATAAATTTGCATTTGCAGCAATAAGGTTTTTACTCCATATATGCGCAATAAGAACCCAAAAACTGATGGAGTTCCTCAATGAAAGAGTTGGGACCTGAAGAATTGGCCAAATTGGCCGAGCTTAAGCGGGTTAAATTGACGGCCACTTTAGTATTGTTTGCCTGCTTTCTTGTGATGGTAGGTGCCATGTGGCTCGAACACCAATATCCAGCACTTGCTTTCATCGCAGCATTTGCAGAAGCAGCCACAATTGGTGGGATCGCAGACTGGTACGCTGTCGTCGCATTATTTAAACGACCATTAAACCTGCCCATACCGCATACGGCCATCATACCGAATAACCAGGAACGCATTGGTGACAATCTGGGCCGCTTTATCGAAAAGAACTTCCTGGCACCAGAACCTGTCAGTCAAAAACTGAAGGAAGTGGATTTTGCCGATGAAATCGCGAAATGGTTGTCCGACGAACGTAAGGCGAGGGGACTAGCTAATTTCCTTCGCTCCATTATTCCACAATTGTTGGAGTCAGTAGATCAGAAGGGTCTTGTTAAGTTTGCCGCCAACAGTGTCACAAAGCAGCTGAAACAGGTGGATCTGTCACCGATAGTTAACGAGGTGCTGGATTCTCTCACCCGTGACGACCGACATCAGAAGCTGATGGACGAAGTTATTCTGGCACTTCATCGCTTTTTGAATGACGAAGAAGCGTTAAAAGTCATCCAATCCAAAGTGAAGGATGAACTGCCAACTGTCCTTAACCTGTTTCGGGCAGATGCACTGGTAGTGAACCGCATCATTAAGGCTGCTGCTTCACTGTTGGACGAGATTAAAGATAACCCCGACCATGAGTTGCGGGCTGAATTTGAGCAGTTCCTCAAGGACTATGCAAAACGTCTTAAACGCTCGAAAAGATTTGCTGCAAGAATTGACACTTTCAAGAAACAGATCCTGGCACGTCCAGAGCTGATGAGCATTGCGCAACAGATGTGGACGAGTATCCGCACCTTCATTGAGCAGGATGTGCAGTCTAAGGATTCCATCCTGGTCGAGAATTTAGCCGAGATGTTTATCGATGTAGGTAAAAATCTGAAGGCAGAGAAAGAACTCAAGCAAGACATTAACGATGGCATGATCCTGTTGCTCTCAAATTTTGTTGCCAGTCAAAAAACAAACATTTCCATGTTCATTTCCGAGCAGGTGAAAAGTTGGGATTTCCGGCAACTGATAACGCTGATCGAAGCTAACATAGGTAAGGATCTCCAATATATTCGATTTAATGGAATGATTATTGGAGGTTTTGTTGGATTGGCGTTATACATAGTACAGATCACTATCACCTAATCGACTGTCCTCGATTGCAGCGGTAATATGAAATATCGAACCCGTACCAACACCAACCCAAGGGATATCCAGTATGAGTGACAATTCAAAAAATCCTTTTGTCGACATGTTTCAGAAATTCGGCGAAAACCTGAAGTTGCCAAGTGCAGATATTGAAAGCGTTGTAGATTATCACCGGAAGAACATTCAAGCCATGCAGGATGTGGCCAAAGCTACTTCTTCGGGAACAATGGCGCTGATGGAAAAACAACGGGAAGTGTTGGAGGAAACACTGGCAGAAGTAACAGATATGGTCCAGTCAGCTGCAGAAAACAAAGACCCGCAACAAATGATCTCCAACCAAATGGAGTTCGCGAAAAAGTCTTTTGATGCAACAATCAAAAACACAACGGAAATGGGTGAGATCATTCGTGACACCAACATGGAATCTTACAACATTTTGAAAGACAGAATGCAGGAAAGTATCGAAGAGATCCGTGCTGGCATGACCAAAAAGTCTTGAGGCTATGCTAACTAACTTGTGAAAACAAAGACTTGCTGATCGATTGGATACATGCTGTTAATTCAGCATGAAGTCCAAATTCAGCTCCATTCTAATACTTGTATTTGCTCAGGTCTCGGCTCTCAGTCTTTGGTTTATTTCGGCAGCAGTACTTCCTGATATGATTCGGGAATTTCCGATTTCGGAAATCCAACAGGCTGCCTTATCAAGCTCGGTCGCTGCCGGTTTTGTTTTCGGAGCGCTGGTCTCAGCGCTATTGGGACTGGCAGACCGTTTTGATCCGAGAAGGGTGTTTGCCATATGCGCACTCTTCGCCGCAATCAGTGGATTTCTACTTTTGTATGCCATCCCCGGCGGTACAGTCTCCATCTTTCTCAGATTTATGACAGGTGCACTTCTGGCAGGCGTTTATCCCGTTGGCATGAAGATCGCAGTAGGGTGGGGCAAAGAAGACCGTGGATTGCTTGTGGGCTTGCTCGTTGGTGCACTCACTTTTGGATCCGCGTCACCGCATCTAGTTGCATGGTTTGGCGGCGCTGAGTGGCGAATGACGATTATTCTCGTTTCCTCATTCACAGTCGTTTCTGCTTTCCTGATTTTGTTTGCAGGGCTGGGCCCATACCACGCAAAGGCACCTGCCTTTAAGGTCTCTTCAATTGGTGAGGCCTGGACCAACAAGCGGGTGCGATATGCCTATCTGGGTTACTTCGGACACATGTGGGAACTGTACGCCATGTGGGCTTGGATCGGGGTGGCTACGCTTGCTTCATATCAGTTCAGTATGGCTGAGGCTGACGCAATTTCATTTTCCAAACTCACCGCTTTTCTCGCTATCGGAATAGGGGGATTTGCCTGTATCGCCGGTGGCTATGTGGCGGACCGAATAGGAAAAGCACAGGTTACAATCATCGCAATGACTGTTAGCGGATTAGCGGCTGTGGCAACTGCGCTATCCTTTGGCGGCCCACCATGGATCACATTTATTGCAGTTCTGATCTGGGGGCTGGCTGTAATTCCAGACAGCCCGCAATTTTCAGCATTGGTTGCTGATGGATCACCACCAGAGATCGCAGGGTCTCTGATGACCTTCCAGACTGCAATCGGCTTTGCCTTAACTATTTTCACAGTTCAAATCACACCTTTTGTGGTTGAAATCCTTGGCTGGCCGATTGTGCTTGCAATTATGGGTGCAGGCCCTGTATTTGGGATTTACTTCATGCGTAAGTTGCAGGCATTGAATTAGATTTCCTGCATTCACGGTCAATACAGTCCAACTCAGGCACGCTCATATGGCTGAAAAAACCTCAGGCGTTTACAGACTGGTCACAATACCCTCAGTTTATGAGGCATTCCAAAACCTGCTGGGTGGTCTGTCAGCACGTCGTGCATTCAGAGACGAGTTCTTTCCGGACGTTGCCGGCAAATCCGTCTTGGAGGTTGGTTGCGGCCCCGGTACGTGGTTTCCGGAGATGGGGGGGTGTGCTTCATATCTGGGTATGGATTGGAATGAAGAGCATATCGAACAGGCGAATGAGCGTTATGGTAGTGAGACCACGCGTTTCCTTTGCGGTGACGTTTCTAAAGATATCAGCGCCGATCAACAGCAATTTGATTTTATTTTTGCATTTGGCATCCTTCATCATCTGGATGACAAGCAAGCTGCAGCACTAATGTCGGTTTGCTCGGCGCTGTTAGCTCCCGCAAGCAAGTTTCTGTCTATTGACCCGGTTTATCACGAAGGCCAGAATCTTTTTGCGAAATGGATGTGTGACAGGGATAGCGGCCAGGATATACGCAATGAAACCGGGTACCGCGCGTTGGCAGAAGAGAATTTCCATTCGATTACCACAACAGTCTGTACAGACAAATTGCGGATACCGTATTCTCATTGTGTCATGGTGGCGAGCCAAGCATGAAAAAGGTAGCGATCCTTCAATCCAACTACATACCCTGGAAAGGATATTTCGACCTGATTGCCAGCGTGGATGAATTTATTATCTACGATGATGTTCAATACACAAAAAACGATTGGCGTAATCGCAATCAAATCAAGACCCCCAATGGTGTACAGTGGATTACCATTCCGGTGTCGCAAGGCCTTGACCAAAAAGTTTCCGAGGTAAAA
>CAWUJF010000140.1:0-7497 GCA_963922405.1 uncultured Hyphomicrobiales bacterium
ACATGCCCTTGCCATTAAGAGCAACATCCAGAGGGTTCCCGGTCTGCGCCAACGTGCCTTGCGTGTGCACATCACGCACTGCAGACAGTTTGACACCAAGACCGAGTTTCGCCCCTTCAGGTACAATGTCGAGACCAGCCTGTTTCGCCACGCCCTGAGTGATTACGTTCTGATACATCAGATCGGAAAACTCCGCCCGTGCGCGTTTGAAACCGGTGGTGTTGATGTTTGCAATATTGTTGGCAACAACTTCCAGATTGGTTTGCTGTGCATTCATACCGGTGGCGGCAATTGCAAGTGCCTTGATCGTCATTAAGTTAATCCTTCGTTGTGCCGTTAAATCTGCATGCGAGAAATTTCGAGGAATGCCTGGACCATCCGGTCACGAATGGCCACTGCCATGCGCAGGCTTTGCTCCGCTTCCATCACGCTTGAGGCGACTTCATAATGGCTGGCTTCACCCTTGAGGCCGGCAATGGAAGCACCTTCTGCTTTTTGAATGGAAGTCACCATTTGGCTTCCGGTGTCACGGAGAGCATCAGCAAAAGAGGATGTCTCAGCGCCCGATTGAGGGGGTAATATCTGGCTAGCTTGATCCGTAGATACTCCCCGTGCACCAGAATTTGTAACATCTAGGTTGAGGGCTGTAATTTCCTGTCCAGTAGTCATATCAGCTTCTAATCATATCTATTGTCATTGAAATCAGCTCTCTTGCCTGCTTTGCAGTCTGCAGGTTTGCTTCATAGGAGCGAACGGCTTCGCGCATGTCTGCCATCTCAAGCAGCATGTCCACGTTTGGCATTTTCACCATGCCGTTTTCGTCCGCTGCCACATGATTGGGATCATAGAGAACGGTGAAAGGTTTATTGTCGAAATCGGTGTGTGCAACCTTTACCATTGAAACACCCGATGCCCGGTCAACTTCTGTGGCAAAGGACACGGTTTGGCGCTGATAGGGGTCATCACCCGGTGAGGTACCAGTGACATTGGCGTTGGCCACGTTTTGCGAAATGATGCGCATGCGTTGGGTTTGGGCTTCAAGCCCGGAACCGGCTATCATCATTGTTGCGCGAAGAGAATCCATCATGGCTTAGCTCCCAAATACCGAAATGACCATCCTGTGAAAGGACTTCATGACTGAGGTGTTTAGGCCGTAGGCGCCCGAGACTTCATTTGCCTTGACCATTTCCTGAGGCAGGCTCACATTGCCGCCCGAGTGGTAGACTTCCCAGGACTCATCACGTCCTGTGGCGACGCCATCAATATTTCCGATGCCCGATGTAATGTGGCGGGAATCAGTTGTAACCAGGTTCGAGAACAATGCGCTGTTCTCATCCATGGCTTTCACATCTTTGGCTTTGAAACCCGGCGTATTCGCGTTTGCAACGTTGCTTGCAATTACAGACTGCCTGACAGACAACCATTTTGAATGGGTTTCTCCCAGGGAGCTCAAATAAATATCCGACATAATCATACCCCAGTTTCAGCGGCTCATTTCCGCTATCTAATTCCAGAATCAGGTTATGAATTTTGTCTTGCGTGAAACTTGCTACCGGGGGGAGAACTTAAAATTTCCTGAACTTTTGTCAGACCCGTGCGCGATCAAGTGCGGATTTCAGCGCTGTTGTATTGCTGTCAGGGTCGCTGATGTTTTCAGAAAACGAGATGTGTTTGAGATCTACTACGGAACCGCGGCAGGACATTACGAGCTGGAAGAGCGCAAAGATGCCTTCGCTTACAAATTCCAGATCAACCGCTATCACTGGTCTTGCATCCCAAGTGACTTGACTTTCACCCGTGCAGGCAAAGGTCATGGTACCGGGCCTGAAGTGGTGATCAATGGTGTCGCTGATTTCTTCACAGACGACCCTTGCTTCTCCAAACTGAAAAAACATGGCGTATAAAAACGGGTCGATCATCATCAGATCTTCGGCCAATCTGCTACAAGCGGAATACAGGATGTTTTCCCGTCTACTTGTAATTGCATTCTGAAATGTTGGATCCATCATGCGGATATTCTTTTTTCCTGGTCTGAGAGAATTCTGACGATTTTTGCAATCGGCACATAAAACTCCACTGGTATTTCTTGATCTACTACTGCTGTATCGTACAAAGACCTTGCCAGAGGCTTATCTTCGATGACGGGAATGCCAAATTCTTCAGCTTTTTCTCTGATTTTCAGTGCGATAAGGTCCTGACCCTTGGCCACAACCACCGGAGCGCGGTCTTGTTCGGGTACATATCTCATTGCAACAGCAAAGTGAGTCGGGTTGGCAACGACCAGTGTGGCGTTCTCCACATCACTGATCATTCGACGCCGGGCCCGGTCTTTGGCGAGAGAGAGGTTACGCATCTTGACCATTGGGTCACCTTCGGATTGCTTGCGCTCATCCTTGATATCCTGATGCGACATCTTCAAATCATCGTACCACTCGCGCCGGGTCCAGACCAAATCTACAACACCCAGAACGATCATTGTTCCTGCCAGACCCATCGTGGCCTGGATAGCCAGTATATGCACGGTGGACGGGATCCACATCGAATCAATCATGATATGGGACAAAACCCAATCAACCTGGACGATACAGATGATCGTTCCGATTAATCCTGCGGTACCGAACTTAAAGAGTGACTTCAGGAATTCGCGTGTACCATGCCAGCCGAACAATCGTTTCAACCCTTTAAAAAAGGAGATGCGTTCCATTTTTGGTTTGATTCGCTCTAAAACCATACGGGGTTGGTTTTGGGAGAATGACGATACCAGGCCGAACAGTAAGAGCGGCAGCAATACGGGTGCGAGGCTGACAATTAGGTTGTAACCGATGATGTTGCCGATGTTTTGCACATCGCCACCTTGGTCAAGCGGCCATTCACTCACATTGGCAAACATGGAGCGTAACATGACTACAAGTTCATTGACGAATGCAGGGACATAAAAGAAAGCGATCAGCAAAATACCAATCAAGGTGGCAACGGTTGTGATCTCTTTGGAAAAGGGCACATTACCCTTTTCCAGCGCATCCATTATCTTTTTCTCGGAGGGGGCTTCGGTTTTACTGTCTTTGTCTTCATCATCGCTGGACATGATCTATCCCACCATCCAGTGTCCGAACATCAATAAAATCACGCAGCTTCTGCTTCTTCTGTACCAGGCAATTCAATTTTGCCCTCTTTGGAAAGTGCCAAAGCGCGACCTGCAATTTTCCTCTGAACTGCCTGAATTTCTTCCGGCGCAGTTGTGCTGCGAGCAAGTTCTGCTTCAACCATTCTGCGGTTACGTTGGCTGAGCACTTCAAGAATACTTTCTTGTAATTCCGGTTTGGAATCAGTGAGCGCTTTTATGATGTCTTCTGCTTCAATTCCATCCATCAACACGCTGCGTGCAGGCTTGGTCAGTTGATCAATTGAAGAGAACTTGAAGATCGATTTCTTGATGATAGCCGCGATGGCGGGGTCATTATTCTCAATGAATCCAACAACTTCATCGCCGGCTTCTTCCGGGAAGAAATTGATGATGCCAGCAGCAGCTTCAATTTTTTCTTCGGAGCCATCACCCCGGTTCATCTCTTTAATCAGGACAAACAGATTACTTTTAATCTGTGCTTCGATCTCCGGATCAAAGGTTTTGCGTTCCAGATATGCCTTGAAGATTGAGTTCCGCAGTTCTGGCTCAAGTCCGGACAAGACTTCAGCAGCAAGTTCATTTTCCAGTGTACCGAGTAGGAAAACCCCAATTAAGGGTGGCTCGGATTTAATGAATGACTGCAGATGTTCAAGTGGTGGGGTATCACCTACCGCCAGTGCAGCGGATGCAGCAGCAGCTCTGGCATTTTCTGCTTCAGCATCAGAACTGGAAGTGATGTCGCCAAGAATTTCATCGAGACTGTCAGCATCGGCGAAGGCGCCTTGAGTGATGTAGTTTTCACGAAACTCGCGGACCACTGTATCAATCGTTTCATAATCCAGTTTCCGCAAATTGTTGGCAGCTTCATTCAACCGGTTGAGCTCTTCCCGAGAGAAGAAATCAGCCAGTTTAACTGCAGCTTCTTTACCCATTGCAAATAGTAAGGCTGCAGCCTTTTCCGCGCCATTGAGGTTGTATTGTCCAGCGAGTGATTCAAGTCTTTCCATCTGTCACTGTTCCCCTACTGAATCATGCAATACTAGTGTCGACAACTTCGGTCAGTGTGATACCGAAATGCTTGGTTTCATCTTCAACAACCGCAATTTCACCGCGTGCAATCAGGGCTCCATTTGCCAGAATGCTGATCGGATCACCGAGCTTGGTTTCAAGCTGAAGAAAGTCTCCCTTTTTGAGATTTGCAAGCTCAGAAACAGACAAGCGGGTTTCACCGAGCATCACCTGAATTTTGACCTTGATGCCTTTGATGCGCTTGAGCATCATTGCATTATCGCCGGCGCCGGGAACCGGCCCCTGGTTCCCGGCAGCTAGTCCGGCTCCTGCTCCTGCTGCCAATGGAGCGGTCGTGGGGATTTCGCCAACAGGCGGCAATCCCCCAGGTAATTCTCCAGGTAGTTCTCCAGGTAGTTCTCCGGGCATTTCCCCGGGTAATTCAGTTGGGTCAAGGCTCGGCAAGCCGCCTGGTTCAGCACCACCGGTGTCTAGTCCGATGTCTGGCAGTTCAGAAGGAAAATCGTCTTGGTCAGCCATGTGAGATTCTCCGAAGCTGTTGTTGTTCTTCAAATTCGTCTGCCGCATCTGTGCCTGAGAACAATGTCAGTATTCTCATCGAATCCGGATCTGCCGGTATCATAAAAGCCTCTTGCTCCCTCATCCCTTGTAGTTTTTGCCTGGCTAAAACTTCTCTGTCTGCAGAATCAAATCGTTTTGCCGGTGCACTGTTGAACAAGCTTGCAAGAGGAATCTTGCGTGGGTCTGACTTTTCAGTCGGTATAGCAACTGAAGGTGCGGGAACCGGAGGCTTTTGTGCCACAGCTTTTGGTTTTTCCGGTTCTGGAACAGCAATCGCCTCTGTTGAAGCATTGAGTGATTGTTCGACAAAGATCTCTTCCAGCTTTACCAGTTGGCGGTTTAGTGATGCCAATAATACTCGCTGATGCTCGGACATTTTCTGAAATGTCACAGTGGTGGTTTTATTATGCTCAGCAATTTTATCAATTTCTTTGGCCACATCTGCAATCTGCTCAGAGTTTTTGCGATGCACTTTTGAAATCAATGTCAGTTGTTTCTGTGTTTTCTTAAATGAATAGAAGCCAAACCCCAGGCTTGCAAACACAGTACAGAACAAAGCAATGTTCAAACCGATCAATAAATAGTTCATGTTAAACTTCCCCCTCAACTTCGGCACCGAGTACTCTCAAGCCGAACCTGGTATTCTGTAATTCCAACCTTCCAAGAAATGCGGTTGCACCGGACTCATCCAGAACCCGAAGGCTTTCCGGTCTGACGTCGAACTCCAGCTGCTGTCCAATTCTAAATTCGGTAACAGCAGTAAGGTTCATTTCTTTTGAGGTCAGTTCGACCAGCATGGGAATTTCCATCCGGTCCACATTGCCCGTTAACGTATCGCTCCAGATATCTTCGGGGCTAAAGGTAATTTCCTGTGGTTCTTCCTCTTCGGCGATTACGCTCTTGATTAGGTCAAAAACTTCCAGTGGCAAGATCAAGTGAAACGGAATGCCTGTTTCATCACGTGACAACTTAAATTCGAGCGAAACAAGCTCCAGCTTTTCTGCGACGAGAACAAGTTCAGAATCCAGAATTTTCCGTGGAGTACCGGGCACCCCATGACTGGAGACAATGTCCACATTTTCCACAAGACCAGCCACTAGCTGATCAACCATTAGCAGCAGAACTTTTTCTTCTGACGGTCTTAATTCACCGTCCCCCAGTTCTGAAACCTTTGCGAGCGAACCACCCAGGATCAATGCAAGCAATTTGCGATAAGGGTCTGCATCAATCATAAACCCGGAGAGGAATTGCTCTTCTTCCACATTAATTCGAATGCAAATTTTCTGGGTAAGGTCCTGACCTTCCAGAAAGGACGCACTGAATAAAGAAAGTCCGGAAAAACCGAAGTCGAAATCTTCCTGGACAAATTGCTGGAGGCTTTTTTCCAGGATTTTGACGATCTCCTCCACCATAGCGTCCACATTGGGAATGGTGTTGAGCAAATCGGCGGACTGCTCACGCAGGATTTGCTCCATATCCACATTATGCGTGAAAGACTGGTTGCCCTGGTTTGGTACTTCCGTGTTCGGGTTTGACTCATCCACCATTATTCAGCTGCCATTGCCACAGGGCTATTCATTGTTTGTTCTTCAACCATATCCAGTGTCGGACGGTCTTTTGCAGATATTGTCTTGCGGCCATGTTCAATTGCGATGTGAGGTGTAGCCCCATTCATAAATGCAATCAGCGTTTGTTTGATAACCACAAATTGTCTGCTTTGTTTCTCACGAACCGATTTGATTTTGGTGGCGAGAGGACCAGCCATGCCATAGGACATGAAGATCCCGGCAAAGGTGCCAACGAGCGCTGCACCAATCAATGCACCCAGAATTTCAGGTGGCTTATCCAATGAGCCCATCGCCTTGATAACACCCAGAACCGCAGCAACAATGCCAAGTGCGGGTAGCGCATCTGCCACCGACTGAACTGCCTGGTATGGCTTTAGCCGGTCTCTGGAAAGGGTGTGGATTTCTTCTTCCATAAGCGCTTCAATTTCATGGGGGCGCGCATTGCCAAGCATGATCAGGCGCACATAATCTGTGATAAAATTGAGCTTGTCTGCGTCTTTGAGGATCGCAGGGAACGCCTGAAAGATCGGTGAATTCTCAGGTTCATCAATATGACCTTCAACTTCCGCTCTGGTCTTTGCTCGGATTTCCTGCATGAGGACAAAGAGCAATCCGATGATGTCCAGATAGTCTTTATTCTTAGGAGCCTTGTTTTTAAAGGCTTCCATTATAGCCTTACCGGTGTCCTTAATCGTTGGCATTGGGTTCGCCACGATGAATGTACCGATCGCTGATCCGCCGATGATCACATATTCCCAGGGCTGAACAAGCACACCCAGTTTACCGCCCATGGCCATAAAGCCTCCGAGCATACAGAGCATGGTGAATACGAAACCAACCAAAATTGTCACGGCATATTCCTCAAGAGTTCAAAGTCTGAATCAGACAAACAAATATTGCGGTAAAAATGGAATGGCATGCTTGCGTGAAGCTGACGGTGAAGGCGTTCATTTATGCCAAGTTTCAGACAAGCAAGAATTCTTAGACTGACCTTATAAATTTATCTTCCAGGGGCCAGAAATATGGATGCCGTCACCACTTACCGCTTGTTTGCTGCCAACGCAGATCGTGCTTTGGAGCGCATTTCCACTTCACCACAAGTGTCGAGAGATGTGGAATATTACCGCGAGAATATCGGCTCTGTTAAAACGGCAGAAGAACTTGTTTCAGATCCAAGACTGCTTAACTTTGCGTTGCGTGCTTACGGGCTTGAAG
>CAWUJF010000141.1:0-7469 GCA_963922405.1 uncultured Hyphomicrobiales bacterium
TGAAATGCCAGTCCGGATGCCGGCATTGGACGGACGTATGTATGGCATCTCCAGTAATGATTGCTTCCGAGCCATTGCTTGAAATGAGCACCGAGACATGTCCAGGTGTATGTCCGGGAGTAGGGATCAGAGAAACATTGTCACCCAACATGTGTTCAGAGGCGACTAAATCCACTTGTCTTGCCTCAACCACAGGCAACACGCTCTGCATATATGTGGTGCCAGCTTGTTCACGGAAATGTTCATTGTCCGCTGCCGTAATCAGATAACGTGCGTTGGGGAAGGTCGGGATCCATCGCCCGTCTTCAAGCTTGGTATTCCAGCCCACATGATCAGAGTGAAGATGGGTGCAAAGGACGTAGTCGATATCTTCCGGCCCCACACCTGCAGCTGTCAGCGCCGCAATGAACCGGTCACTGGAGCGCTTGTTCCAGTCCGTATGACCATTGTCCTTGTCATTGCCAACGCAGCTATCAACCAGAATTGTATGCTTGGGTGTTTTGAGAAGGAACCCCTGAATGGGAAGGATCAGCTTTCCGGTTTTGTTGCAAAGTTGCTGGGGTGCATGTGTCTCAAGGGCTTTGCGAACTTCAGGCCCGGCATCAGGAAAGAGCTCTTCAGGACTTAGAAAAGGTCCATTTATTTCAAGGATTCGCCAGACTTCCACATCACCGATTTTACAAAGCATGATCGTCACTCCTATGGGTTGGGCTTGAGACAGTGCATAAGAAAATCAGGCGCTTGCTTCCCGTCTCAAAGCCTGGGCCATGCAATGAATGCCGCCACCTGTCTTTGAAATCTCTGCTGTATCAACTGCTGCCACCTCAAATCCTTGCGCTTTAAGCTTATCAATGAGCGTGGTCGAGGAGCTCGGCGCAATCACCCTGTCTTTACCCAGAGACATCATATTACAACCAAGCGCCATTGTGTCCGGGAAGGGCACATCAATAATCTCATGCCCTTTTGCCTTGAGCCAGTCCACAATACCGGGCTCGGTGCAATCCAGACAAACAGCCGTTAGCTTTTCAGCGATGGGGACCACCATCAGATCAATATGCACATAATATTCATCGATAAAGGCAAGGCGCACTTCCCAACCTTCCTTTTCGAACCAGCCAGCCACCTGACGAGCACCTGCCTCATTGGTGCGTGCTTCACCACAGCCGATCAGAACGCAACCTTCCTCGATCACATTAAAATCGCCGCCTTCAAAGGTGCCGGCGGTTACCATGTCGTAGATCGGGATGCCAAGCTTTTCATAGGCCCGGATTGCGGCATAGTTTTCGCCGCGCCGCCACCATTGCGCCATAGCAGTGATGAAAGCACCATAGGGTGTCATGACGCTTGAATCCCGGGAATAGACCTGCATTGTCAATTCCGGCTCGGGATCCAGCATGTGCACGTTCACATCAAAATGCCTGTAGGCATCCACCAGCTCCGCATGCTGTGCCTGGGCAACCTGAATGTTGCAGGGTGCTTCTCGCAGATGCTTGCGCGACAGGCTGGAAGTGGCCCGGTGATAAAGATGGGCAGGCGAGCCAAGTAAAACATCCGTCAGCGGATCTGTTTCGTTTAGCAGCGTCCAGTACTTGAGCGGCTCGGTGCCACCATTAAGATTTCGCCTTTGTAAGCTGAAGCCATCTTCCAGTTGGTGCGAATGCATTGGGGGTACTCCGTGTTCGAATGAAGCAGGTACCAAAACTCTATCTTTGCCGGATAAGCGGGTCAATGATGATAGCAACGCGGTTTTGAATCAAAACGCCCAGTCAAAAAGCGGTTCAAATCACTTTGTGACGTTGCTGTTGATCCAGGAAACAAGCTTTTCTGCGCTCGCCTGCCAGTTTCTGCCAAGCATGATGTCATGAGGTGTGTCATCGATGATTGCACACTCGCAAGCATAGCGCGAAGCTGTCCATTGTTGGGAAGCGGGAGAAAACAGCTGATCTTTTTCCCCACCGATAACGAGCATGGGCACGTCAACAGCTTTGGCCTTCGGCAAGGCAAAAAGCAGCATATCCAAAAACCCCAGATAGCTTTCATCACTCAGTTGCTTCCAGAATACAATTGAGGTTTTAGGGTCCACATCGAGATCAAGAAACATGTCCCGGGCTTCGGCTTCTTTTGCCACCAGCGGCCACAGGCTCATCGTCAGATTGGTTTTGGCAAAGGCCAGGGGGCGGCTGGTTGCAGTTTTAAGCGTAACCTTCCACACACCGTAGGACGGAACCGTACCCAGAAGGACTGCACCCGAAACTGTCACATCCCGCTGAAGCAGATGCTGAACAACCAATCCACCCATGGAGTGACCCACCACAACGGGTGGCCTGTCCATCTGCCGGACCACTTCTTCCACGTCATCACAATACCCGCTAATGCGGTTCCAGCGCATGGCAGACTTCGCCTCGCTCTTCCCATGGCCACGCAAGTCAAGCGCATGGACTTCATACCCTTGCGCTTCGAGGAAAGGCATGTAATTGGCCTCCCAGCACCATGCGCCATGCCACGCGCCATGGACCAGCAGAATGGGTGGAAGCCCAGTCTTGGGTGCATCGGGATATCTGGACTTGATCCTAATACCGTTATGTCTTTCTTCCCGTTCCATCGTTCAGCTACCAGTCAAGCTGCAATGCTTTCCATGCCCCGCGAACTGCGTTCCTCAGGAGCGGGCCTGGAACGGGCAATCTCCTTCTTCAACCGCTTGCGAAACTCCAGATCATTGACCGTAATCGTGTGACGTGGAGAATTCACTTGCTCCACATCCGGGTGAGCAACCTCTGCGTCAATCAGGGATTTGAGATCGCCGGATGGCTCCCAGAGGCCTGCCAGGTGACGTGCCGCAAGCTTTGCCTGCAATTCAGATCCAGGCCAGATACAGCCCAAGGGTTGAAAGAGGCCAATGAAATAGAGGTTTGGAACGTTTTCCGGAATCATTTTGTGATAGAGACGCACGGGTGCCTCAGACAAGTCCACGATCGATTTGTCGAGGAAAGGATGCGTGATTTTGAAGCCGGTGCAGGCAATAACGCTGTCGAATTCTCCGGATGACCCATCCTTGAAATGAACGGTTTTTCCTTCAAAGCGGGCGATGTCACCCTTTGGAAAAACCTTGCCATGGCGGATCGCAAGGTAAAGATCAGAGTTAAGTGTGGGGTGGGTTGCCAGTACCTGATGATCCGGGTCTGGCAGACCGATCACGCGGTTTTTGCCTTGCACCAGATTGAGCAGGAATTTTAACCCGAATATTTGCATCCACTTGGGTGAATGTCTGAAACGGTAGAAGAATTTGTCCACCGGCTCCCCAAATATAAATTTCGGGATCAGATAATAGCCGCGCCGCCAGCTGATCATTGTTTTTTCTGATATGCGCGAGGTTTCCACCGCCACATCACAGGCTGAATTACCGCCGCCAATAACGAGCACTCGCTTATCCTTGAAAGGGGCTGCGCGTTTGAAATCGTGGGAGTGAATGTATTCTCCGGTGAATTCACCTGGATAGTCCGGCCAACGGGGTGTGTGATGATGCCCGCTCGCCACACATAGTGCATCAAATTCGCCGCTTTGTTCTTTCTTGCCTTTGGTCTTCCACGTCAAACGCCAGCGCCCTCCATCAATCGGATCGGCCTTTGAGACAGTAGTGTTGAACGTAATATGGTCAAGCAGGCCAAACTCTTCCGCATAGCCGGTGAAATAACGCAGCAGCTGCTGATGCGAAGGATAATCCGGCGCATCCGGGGGCAGGGGGAAATCTTCATACTGCGAAGTATATTTGGAACTGATGATATGCGTTGTTTCAAAAACACTGGAATGGCCGGTCTTGTCGTTAAATCTCCAATTGCCACCCACACCTTCGCAACGATCAAACCCGGTCACCTCAAACCCCTGATCAAGAAAGTTCTTGATGGTTGGCAGACCGGCGGGTCCGGCACCGATAACCGCAACAGATTTCTTTTGCATGTAGGATCCTCCTTAACTGCAAGGTAAACAAACTCGGGCTGATATGCCATAGCAAGAAAGATTGGCTATTCCGGTTGAAGTATTCATATCTGCAATCCCGGCGTAAAATTGCAAATTCGAGATGCATCATTTCGAATTGACCTGAACCTCACAAAAAGAGAGCCTTTGTCCCGGAGCAGTTTTTTGAAAACGAAGCTCCTCCGATGAGATCGCTTGGAGGTGAAATCATGATCGAGACCTATCGTGGCGTAGTGCGCCCGCATCACCTGGACCATATGGGCCATATGAATGTGCAGTGGTACACCGCAAAGTTTGACGAGGCCACCTGGCACTTTTTCTCTTCGTTAGGGCTTACAAATGATTACTTCAAAGCGGAAATGAAGGGCATGGCCGCGGTGGATCAGCATACCAAATATATTGCGGAAGCTCTGGTAGGCGATCTCCTGCTTTGTCGTACTAAAGGCATCTCGGTGGACAACAAAGCCCTGAAATTTGAGCACCACATGTTCAATGCAGAAACAGAAAAGCTTGTTGCCACAACCACATTGGTGGGCTTGCATTTGGATCGGGAGATACGCAAATCCTGCCCGTTTCCGGCATTTGTGGCTGAAAAGTTCGCCGCACAGGGGTGGTAAAAGCTGGTATTTGAAAATTCCGGCTAATCGATTGTTTCAAAAGCGCGGGCCTTCAAACCTTTTTGAATTTCATAGATTGAAATGGGCACATCCGGCTGAGGTTGCGGGATGCGGATAGGGATATCCTTCAGGCGCGGAGTAATCGTCGGCGTACCGCAGAGCATCCGTGTATTGTAATCCTCAATGCCATCCCACCGCGTCATTGATCCCATGATCGGAAACGCGTCGGCCGCCATCATCTCGTAAAACAGTATGCGCCGCGAGCGATCAGATGTGTTGAGCGCAGAACCATGAACAATTCTGCCGTGATGAATTGAAATGGATCCCGCAGGCCCTTTAAGTTCAATCGCATCAGCCGGGTTCAATCCCACATCTTCAGGGATAAATGCGCCTGCAAAGACACCATCCACATGATGATCGTATACCGGTCCCTTGTGACTGCCGGGATAGACCATCAAGGGTCCGTTTTCGCTCTCCATGTCATCGATGATCACGCCGATCGCCAGAATGTCGTCATTTGTGTGGGGGTAGAACGCATAGTCCTGGTGCCATTCCACTGCAGCCCCATAACCGGCTGATTTCATGTTGAGCTTGGTCGTATGCAATCGCAGATCAGGACCGATCAGATCGCGCGCTGGTGCAAGAATATGATCGGAGTACATGAGCTCACGCATGAAATCACTGATCGTGTGTGGAAGCTTTATCCGCCGCAATCGTGGGTTTTCCGGTGTATGACTGTCTTCCAGATCAAGCCGGTCATTGGAAGCGGTCATCCCGCGCGCTTCTTCCTCAAACCGCGCAATTTCCGCGCGAATGCCAGCCAGAACCTCTTCCGGAAGGTGGTGTTCCAGCACCAGACAACCGTTCTCGCGATAGGATTCTATCTGCTCTTCTGTGAGTATCTCCGACATATTCTCCTCCTGTTGATGATTTGAAGATGATCAAGAGGAATTGTCAATGCAATGTCAGTTCTTCCTGTGCAGATGGCCTTCCGCTTTTCTCTTCGCCTGCTTCAAGGGTAAGGCGAAGCTCGTTCGCAAGGTTGAAAAAACGGCGTCGCACTTCAGGTGCAAACCTGTTTTGCTGCTCAATTGCGTGGAAGACCTCCGGTGCATCGTACTGAACCATGGAAATCGCTTCCATCAACAGATCAAAACTCCGCGTAGTCATCCGGCTGGGCAGGGGTTTCATGTCGAGCAGAACCTTTGCGATCAGATGCGTCAAACCCTGAACGGTAGCCGCTTCCCGGTCATGTTCTTCAGGCGTTGTTTCGATAACCTCCAGACAAAGTCGATTGCGGAAATAGTTTGATAGCACTCTATGACGATTTCCCCTGACGGGGCAGACCGCAATTTTCAGTCCTGCAATTCCATCGCTTGCGCTTTCCGGCCCAAACAGCGGATGCGTCGCCACAACATTCACATGTGGTGGTAGTATCTGCTCCATGGCAAACGCTGGTTGCATCTTCACAGAACCCACATCCACAACGGTGGCCCCCGGTCGACAGATCGGAGCAATCAAAGTTAGGATTTCCGCGAAAGAAGACACCGGCACTGCGAGCACAATCACATCGCAAAGCGCCACATTCTCGAGCGTGGTAAGTGTTACGCCCAGATCAGAAGCCTGGTTTTCCAGACCAGCCGCTGCATCATAAGCCAACAACTCCACGTCCTTGCCAATGTGTTTGGCAATCAGTCGCCCAAAAGCACCAAAGCCGATGATGCCCACAGATATGTTTGATTTTTGTGTTTTAGAATTTTCCATCTCTTAGCCTCAAATATGCTGCCAGAGATAGGTATTTTCCTTGATTGAACCGCTATCCAGGCAGCGGTAACAATCAAAATAACAAAGGGTCCCGCAGCTATGTAAGCTCGGGATAATAGTTTGCAGTCGTTTGAATTGCCTTTGTCATGGGCGCCTTCTAGTACACAGATGCCAGCGACGTCAACCTTGTTATGGCGAACAAAGTCCCACACGCACTGACGCGTTTTCGGTGAGCGTGCATACTGCTGAACCTTGCACATAACCAATGCGGCCATCCGGCAGACGTACATTGATCCAGGGTTTGCCCTCGATAAGGACCCCTTCGCCAATCGTGACACCCTTGCCAATGATCACGCTCTTCGGCGGAATAATGGTCACTTGCACATTCGGCTGTAACACTGAAATCGCCCCGCTACCGGTTGCGGGCCCCGCATAGACAGTCGCATTCTGTGTAGTACGCACCTTCTCGTCTTCTGCAGCCGCGGGAAAGGTGGTTTGCATCAGGCCCAAACAAAGGACCAATGCTGCCGCCGGAACCAGTCTGTAGAGTATCTTCTTCATGGTCACTTATCCGCCTGAACCGCATCATACATGTGTCGAAGCAGGTCCGGATCAGCTGATTGCACCCGGCTCCAGTTCGGGATAAACGGGGTTTCCATCGGGTTTTCCAGGAACGTGTTTCCCGCTTCCACAATATTGCCAGCAAAGAGCTCGACGGCCTCTTCTTCCGTATGCCGGTCAGTGGTGAGGCCATTCATCGTGGCGTCATGATGATACATCTCTATGAGATCAAGCGCCTGGCGGTAGTAGGTCGCCTTGATGGTGCGGAATGTTTCCTGATTGAAGACAATACCGTCCGTCGCTAGCTTGCGGAACAGTGCTTTGGAAATATCAACCGACATGCGTGAAAGCCCGCGCGTAGCATCTTCCTTGGAAAGATCCTGATGCTTGTGATCATAGGCATCGGACACATCCACCTGACAGACAGATCTTGATGACAGGTTCCGCCAGACTTCTGAGAGAACCCCGATCTCCAAACCCCAGTCAGAAGGAATTCGGATATCCGGTAGAATGCTGGTGCGCATGGCGAATTCACCGGCAAGCGGGTAGCGGAAG
>CAWUJF010000142.1:0-7430 GCA_963922405.1 uncultured Hyphomicrobiales bacterium
AAGCACAAGTATCGGCAGAAATTGCTGATCTTTTGGGATTGCCTTTAATCAACGCATCGATCAACGCCAAAGGCGCGAGAGTTGGTGATATTGCCGCGAGAACGATCGATGTTGTAGCCAGGTCTCAGGAAAACACGACAGAGTTTGAAATAGTTTCTAATCTGGAGCGGAATAACGCCCGTCTAAATGCATCCGGTATCTACGAAAGAAATGCTGGAGGGGGTGATCTCACACTTCAAAACCTGACAGTGGATTCCAACGCCGTTGATTTCAGTTTGGTCGAGCCTGGCAGAATGAAGTTCGCGAACGAGAATTATACGATCGAAAGTTTCAAACTTGCTGTTGGCCGTGGCAACGTTGAAGTATCGGGGCGGGGTGGTGAAACTCTTGATCTCCTTGTTCAGTCCAGTGCATTACCACTCTCGATTGCCAACATGTTTGCTCCAAACGTTGGTCTGGAAGGCTCGATCGATTCGTCGGTACGCGTGACAGGCACAAGTCGTTCTCCGGTTGTTGGCTTTGATGTGAATGGACAGAGCATCAACACCCGTCAAATCAAGGCATTGGGCGTTTCATCATTTGCATTGAATGCAAAGGGAAGTTACCGCGACAACCGGGTTGATTTTGAAAATCTGCTTCTCAAAAATCCTCAACAATTGGACATAACTGCTGGTGGGCGAATACCGCTTCAAGGAAACGGACTGGCAGTCAATGTGAACGGAACTGCGCCATTAGGTTTATTGGAGCCGTTACTTCGGGAGAGGGGAGCTGTTGCCACCGGTATTGCTCGAATTACCGGTACGGTTGGCGGCTCTCTTCAACAACCAAGTATGAATTCAGGCAGGATAAATATCAGCGGTGCCACGTTTAGAGATCCGCAGGCAAATATCGCTCTGGAAAATATCAACCTGTCAGCTGCCATCTCGCAGGGCTCTAATGCAGACATTGTAGCCAGCGCTTCACTACGAAGCGGCGGTTCAATACGTGCGAACGGGTCCCTGGGACTGACGAACGCACTGCAATCCAATATCGCAATCCTGCTTGAAAGTGTTCGATATTCAGACAACGAAACAATCGATACCAGGGCCTCAGGGAACCTGAGACTTTCCGGTCCGTTGCTGCAACAGCCCAAACTGTCAGGTGAAATTGTGCTTGAACGAACAGAAATTACTGTTCCCGAAGATATCGGCTCCAGCGGGGTATTGGTCGATGTACAACACGTCGCACCTTCTGCCGAGACGAGCAAAACCCTTGAACGCCTGCGCAAGGTGCAACCAAAGCCGGATTCCGACAGTGGCCGGGCTGGTCTTGTTCTCGATGTACTTGTAAGGGCACCGAACCGGATATTTGTCAGAGGTAGGGGACTGGATGCCGAGCTCGGCGGCCAGGTTCGTATCGTAGGGCCTGTATCTAATGTTTCACCACAGGGTGCCTTCGAGCTGCGGCGTGGTCGTCTGGAAGTGCTGGGTCGCAGAATTAATCTGGACGAAGGTCGCATCACACTTGCGGGAGATATCGACCCGATCCTTGATCTGAGTGCGAGCGTTGATGCTGACGATGTTCTTGCGATAATCCGATTGTCAGGACGTGCATCCGATCTTTCGGTCACTTTTTCTTCCGAACCGGAATTACCCGAAGATGAAGTATTGGCGCGCATCATCTTTGGCCGTTCGATTTCTGATCTGTCACCGGCGCAGATTGTTCGCCTTGCAACAATTGCCAATGAATTGACCGGTGGCAATTCTCCTAACCTCGTGAGCGGGCTTCGTGATTTGACCGGACTGGATGATATTGAAGTGGTGGACGATGGTGAGGGGAGTGCCGCAGTTCGTGCTGGCCGCTATGTGAGTGATAATGTCTATCTCGGCGTGGAGGCCAAGCAAAGCGGAACAGAAGCCACAATAAACTTGGACATTACGGATGATGTGACAGCTCGTGGAGCCGTTGATTCAGAGGGCAATTCCAGGCTGGGCATATTCTTCGAGAAAGACTATTGACCCCGGTCCAGCCAGGCTCTTAAGTTTTTGAAGTAGGTGATCTGACCTCAAGTGGAATGCTCGAGCGTATGTTCAGATCCCGTTGCGGGAACGGTATTTCAATATTGTTTTGTTTGAAGCGTCGCCAAATTTCCAGATAGACCTGACTTGATACATTGGCGACACCACCTTCCGGATCCTGCAACCAGAACCTCAATTCCAGATCAACTGAAGAATCTCCAAACCCTTTGACAAGACACACGGGATTGGGTGCGCTGATAACCCGGTCTACGGACTTTGCTGCTTCGATACAAAGTTCAATCGCCTTATCCACATCCGTGTCATAGGAAACCCCAACAGGAAGCTTGCGCCGGACCAAAGTATTGCTGTGCGTCCAGTTGGTAACTGGAGAATCGATAAAGGTTTCGTTCGGGATTAGTGTCTCAGTGCCATCTCTGGTTCTCACAGCAGTGTATCGAGCACCGAGATGTTGTACCCAACCATAGGTGCTGCCGGAGACCGTATCGATTTCAATCACGTCGCCAGGTTTAATCGACTTGTCCAGCAACAGAATTATTCCAGACAGAAAGTTTGAAACAATCTTTTGCAACCCCAAACCGATGCCGATACCAACTGCACCTGAGAATACTGCCAAAGCTGTAAAATCAATTCCGACAACATTCAGAGAGAATAGTGCGGCAATAACCAGCAGACCAAAACGGATTATTTTTTGTAATAGTACCTGAACGGACGGTGAGATGTCGTCATTTCGGGTAATCAGGTTTCCAAATATTTGGGATAATACGAGCGCAACCCAGACGAATACCACAAAGAGCGAACTGCTCTTGAGTATCGCTAGTACCGAGATGCGCGAGCCTCCAACTGTAAATGCAGCACCATCCAACGCATCCAATGTGTCTGGCAAAAAGCCCAGAATATAAAGTGCTGCAATACTCCAGGCGATTGTTGCAACTACGCGGGAAATTGCCCTGTTCCTGATCAATCGTGACATCACGGAAATAATCAGCCAAGCAGTGGCCAGTTCCGCAGCCATTCTGATGATGTAGCTGTTACTGGGCCATGTGGATGCCCGTAAAATCGCAAAGCCAACCCATAGCTGTATGGAAAGGAACAGCCAGAATACACTCTTTTGGAGAACAATGAGAATGCGCAAGAGCGCGCGTTGTCCTTCAAGCCTGCGAAGCCTTGCCTTGATAGGTTCATCAATTCGTTTCTGCAGCAACATAGAAACGAAATAGGCTGTTACAATCATTCCGAGCTGAATGAGTGTCCATTTACTCAGCAACTCGGAAGGTGAAAACCCGAGGCTTGTCATGAATTCAGTTATGGCAACAACTACTGGCTGGTCAGAAAATTCGCTCATAAAATAAGGCATTCCAGAAATACGCTACACCCCAGTGTGGCAGAACTTTTCAGATGCTGCAAAAAAATCGATCAATGTTTTTGACTGCCTCGGGACAGCTTCACGGTTAGAGTTGATCCGCAAACTGCTTCTGACTGCATAAAATGAGCTCAGAAGCAGAAATCATCGGGTTTCCAAATAGTCCATTAACCTCATAAACCATATGGCAGAACTCATGCCGGCTAGCTTGATCGAACGTAGCGAAAAATTTTTGATTGCAGTGTTGGGAAAAGGCAATTCATCCACAGACTTGCCTAGCACTCTTTCTGCCATCACACGTCCCATCACATTGGACATGGCAACCCCCCGACCATTATATCCCAAACCAATCAACAGGCCCGGCTTCGGTTCATGCAGATGCGGCAAGTGATCGTCAGTGATTGCGATACGTCCACCCCATTTGTAGGACCATTTCACATCCTTTAATTGCGGAAACACGCGAACCGCATCCTTGGTAAGCCAGCCAACGCCGTGAATCTCTCCGGATGGAAGCATCTTGCCATGTCCACCATAGACCATGCGGTTATCAGCTTCACGGCGTGCATACATTATTATTCTGCGGCTATCCGATATGGTGTGCCCCCCTGGCAAGATATTGGCGACTACAGATTCAGGTAACGGATCAGTGGCGATTTGAATTGGTGTTACGGGAATAATGGACGTAGAGAGCCTTGGTATAAGATCGCCTGTATATCCGTTAGTTGCTACTATGATCCAATCGGATGTAACACTGCCATGTTCTGTCTTCGCGACCCATTTACCATCTGCCTGCTTTACGTCTTGAACAGGGCTGTTGCCAAAAATTTTACAACCTCTCTGCTTGGCAGCGTTAGCTAAACCGTTTGCCAATAACATGGGTTGGACAGCTCCGCCCTTTGGCGTAAGGACACCCGCCTGATAGGCCTGTGTTCCGGAGAGACGCTCCACTTCGTCTTGATCGATGATACTCATGCCGGCTCCATGCTTGTTCCACTCTGCGACGCCCGCCTCAGCATCTTTCAAGGCGCGAGAACTGTGGCAAACACGCAGCCATCCATTTTGGCGGGCCTTGCATTCGATTTGATACTTCTTAATAACTGAAAACAACTCATCAGCTGAACCAAGAGACGCTTCAGTAAGCCGTTCAAAATATTTGTTCCCAAGCAGCTTTGTGAGCTTCTCGGGTGTATTGAACGGCAACATTGGATTAACCTGCCCGCCATTTCTGCCTGAAGCACCGTAGCCAACATCACCGGCGTCCATAACGACAGTTTTCAACCCGGCTTCCGCTAGTTTGAGTGCAGCTCTCAGTCCAGTAAAACCCGCGCCTACAATGGTCACATCAACTTCTAGGATCTCTGCCAAATGTTGGTGGGCTCTTTGGTCTCCTGCAGTCGCCGCCCAAAGTGATTGAGGATTGCCGGTAGACACCAATTCTTGCTCGTTCATCATGAGTCTCGTAATATAGAACTATGCTATCAATATGTGATAGTGAAAACAAGGCTGTCAACTCGTTTGTATGTGCGCCTCAAATTAACTGAGTTTCTCGGAAATTAACTGAGCAGTGTTTTTCAACTGATCCACGTTGGAAACAACTTCCTCTCTTGTAGCGTGCTCAGTCTGTGTCCAAAGAGAGAGGCATGCAATTACTTTATCTTCAGAGTCCCAAATCGGAGCTGCAATCCCGGTGACGTGCAAGAGTTCCTCACCAAGAGATTTAGCAAATCCTTCTTCACGAACCTGATTCAACTGCGCTTTCAAAGCCGTTGAACTCTGAAGGGTGTTCTCCGTGAATTTCTCAAAACTAAGTTGGCTCAGTAGTTCCTGCTGACGCCTTTCGCTCATATTGGCAAGGAATACCTTACCCGCTGCTGTATTGTGCAGAGGTGCACGGTCACCCGTATGGGAAGCATATCGCAACTGAATAACATCTACGGTTCTAATATAAAGAATTGCATCCCCGTCCAAAATGGACAAAGCACTGTTCATTCCGGTCTCTTCGCTCAAAGCATACATGAAATTGCTTGCTATCTGCTGCAAGTCCTTGCGACGCCAGGCAGACCTTGCCCAATCCCGTAATCTGGGACCAGTGCTATAGCTACGATTATTCTTGTCATACTCCACAAGCTCTTCGTTTTGAAGGACCGACAAAATTCTGTGAGTGGAGCTTTTTACGAAACCGGTTTTTTCAATGATCTCGGAAAACGCTAGCGGCTTTGGAGCATGCGAAAGGATATCCATCACCTTAGCGCACTTGGTAACAATCGAGCTCTCGCCTGCTTTAGTCATGATGTTCCCATCTCCCGCAATATAGAACTATCGGACAATCACCGTTTAAACAATAGCCCGATTACGGGGCATTGACCTTGCTCGAGCAAAATTCGCTTGACGAATTCACCTGAAACAAAATAGTCTCGTTATACAGTACATAAGTTCTGTAATACGATAGATTATTAATTTGAACTTTAAGATGCTCCGGTTTCAAGCTGGGTGATCTGCCCGCAAAGGAAGCGTTTTATAGAACAGGGAGAAGATGATGAAAAAACTGATTACAATGCTGATTGGGGCGGCTTTCTCAGTAACTGCATATTCCGCTTTTGCAGAAGAAGACCTTAAAGAACTCAATGTGGCCTATTTTCTCGAATGGCCTATGCCCATGATGGCTGCCAAGGCGAGTGGTGCCTATGATGAAGCACTTGGTGTGAAAGTTAATTGGGTCAGCTTTGAAACCGGAACCGCAATGAGTGCTGCAATGGCGTCCGGGGACATTCAGATTTCAGTGAGCCAGGGAATTCCGCCATTTGTTGTCGCTGCATCGGGAGGTCAAGATATCCAGGTGATCGACGTGGCTGTATCTTATTCAGACAATGATAATTGCGTTGTTTATTCTGAGCTTGAAGTGGATAAATCGAACGCCAAGGAGCTTGAAGGAAAGAAAGTTGCAGTACCTTTGGGTACAGCAGCGCATTATGGCTTCTTAAGACAAATGAGCCATTTCGGTATTGATACCAGCACACTTGAAATTGTTGATATGGCTCCGACAGACGCAGCTCCGGCATTCGCTCAGGGTAACCTGGATTTTGCCTGTGGCTTTGGTGGAGGCCTGCAACGCATGAAGGAACACGGAAATGTGTTGTTGACTGGTGCTGAAAAAGAAGAGTTGGGCATATTGGTGTTTGACGTAACTTCAGCACCTGCTCAATTTATCCAGGAATACCCGGAAGTGGTTGCCAAGTTTCTATCTGTCACAGCAAAAGCAAACGAAGAGTGGAGCTCAGGTAAAAACAATGACGAGCTTATAAAAGTCATTGCGAAAGAAGCCGGTATGACCGTGGAGGGGGCAAAAGATGCAGTTGCAACCATGAAGTTCCCAAGCATTGAAGAACAGCTGTCAGATAAGTGGTTTGGAGGAGCCGTACAAACGTTTATGGGCGGTGTGGCTCAGGTTTTCAAGGAAGCTGGAAGTATTGAAGCAACGCTTGAGAGTTATGAGAGCCGAGCCAATAAAGGGCCTCTGGAAGCCGCTTCCAAATTATAAAAGTAGATGCAGCGTTTTAGAGTTCGCTGCTTCTCTCCGAGGATAAGTTAACATCTGTTAGCTTATCCTTTGTGTAATTTCTTTATACAAGTTGCAGTGGTCGTTCATCGGATGACAGTCATGTGTCCGATAATTAGCAGTCGAAACACTCACTCACCCTTCATTCCTTTGAATCATTCTAAAAGATAATTCTTGACTCTCTTTATCTAGAGTATTTATGTCAGGTTAGATGAAAAACAGGTTGAAGCCGTGATTATTTGCAGTTGCAATATCATAATGGATGACGAAATCAGAGAGACGATCCGTTCTCTTTTGAAGGACGATCCTTGGCGTCTGATCACACCGGTTCAGGTTTATCATGAAATGGGTAAGCGGGGGCGCTGCTGTGGGTGTTTTCCAGGACTGGTGGATCTTATTCTGGAAACCACAGAACATTATCACCTGGAAATGACTTCTGACCGTTCAACGGTGATCAGCTTTATCAATAAACTCAAAAAAGAGCATGAACAGTGCG
>CAWUJF010000143.1:0-7399 GCA_963922405.1 uncultured Hyphomicrobiales bacterium
AGGGCGTCCACGCATGGCAGCAATAAGCCGGTTTTCGGTGTTGCCGGTGAGTTCCGAACAGGATTTCACAGAACCATCAAGCTTGTCGACGGAGCCACCGGGAAATACAAGCGCACCAGGCATGAACTTCAGGTTCTTGTTGCGCTTACCCATCAGGATTTTAGGCTCTTTGGCTGTCCCGTCCAGAAGGATCATGGTCGCTGCATTGCGCGGACGGATATAGCCATGCTCCAATTTAGACTGGCTTCTGCGCTGCACCACCTGGGGTGAGTTGATCATCGAATCGATGCGTTCGACCTCGGTTTTGAGGTCGTCGTTGGATTGGTTTGACTTATCAGTCGTCATTCCCGCCAAATCCGTGCATTCGTAAGGCCCATTGCGCTGCCACGACCATTCCTTTCAACGGACGCATCAGCAAGAAAGCCACAGAAACGGTTGCGACTGTCGAAAGTGCCACCAATTGCCATAGCCCGAAGATTTTCATGTCCATTACAACGATGGTCAAGGCAACCATGATGTGGCCCACAATAAAAATGTTCAGATAGGCAGGCAGGTCATCCGCACGGTGATGGTGAAACTCTTCATGACAAACATCACACTTGTCCTGAACCTTCAAACCGCTGGTGAACAGTTTGGTTTCACCACAGGATGGGCATTTGCAACGCATGCCTTTTGCCAGAGCAGCTGAAAGGCTTCTGGGCTCCAGAAATTCTTCCGGGTCTTTCACTGGAAAATGTTCTGATGTCATTTGGTGTCCTATCTATCGTCTTCGGCCCGGGGACCGTCTTCTTCCAGCACCACGATGTCTTGCAGTAAATGATTTCTTGTTCGTGCTGCGGGAGCGGGGGAGGTGTTTTGATTTTTGCCCTTCACTTACCATCTCAAAGCGCAATGCGCCAGCGACAGGTGCCGCTTCAACCAGTTTCACCTCCACCTGCTGGCCCATTTGATAGGCTTCGCCTGTGGTTTCACCGATCAGCGAATGGCTTGTTTCATCAAAAATAAAGTAATCTTCTCCCAATAACGAGATCGGAATAAACCCGTCCGCGCCTGTGTCATCGAGCGTGACAAACAAGCCCGCCTTGGTTACTCCGTTGATTTTGCCTGAGAAATTGCTGCCAATTTGTTCCGAGAGGAAGCCGGCGATCAGTCGGTCGATGGTTTCGCGTTCCGCCTGCATTGCGCGACGTTCAGTCTGGGAGATTTCGGCGGCAATGTCATTGAGTTGCTCTTCCTCCTGCGTCGTTATGCCTCCCTCGCCAAGGCCTAACGAGCCGACCAGCGCTCGGTGGACGATCAGATCAGCATATCGCCGGATTGGTGAGGTGAAATGGGCATATCTGGCAAGCTGTAAGCCGAAATGTCCGAAATTCTCGGCAGAATAGATCGCCTGGCTTTGGGAGCGCAGGATCACCTGGCTCACCAGCTCTTCATTGTCTGTTTTCTGTACCCGGCTCAAAATCTGGTTGAAATGCATGGCTTTGAGGTTGCCGGGGCGTGCCAGCGAAATATCGAGCGTGCTCAGGAACTCTCGTAGTTTCTCCATCTTGTCGAGCGAAGGCGGCTCATGGACCCGGTAGATGAGCGACTGGCGTTTGCGCTCCAGCGATTCTGCTGCGCACACATTGGCCTGGATCATAAACTCTTCCACCAGTTTGTGGGCATCCAACCGCTCCGGCACCACAACCTGTTTCACCGTACCATCTTCATTAAGAAGAATTTTGCGCTCAGGTAGATCAAGCTCCAGCGGTTGCCGATTGTTTCTGCCCTTGGTCAGGCATTTGAATGCGTCCCACAATGGCTTGAGCACATTCTCCAGGAGTGCTTCGGTTTTCTCATCAGTGACACCATCAACAGCCTGTTGCGCCCTTGGATAGGCCAGATTGCCATGGTTTTTCATGATAATCCGGTGAAAGCTGTGAGATGTCTTTCGCCCATCCGCGTCAAACACCATGCGCACGGCAAGGGCAGGGCGGTCTTCCATTTCCCTGAGAGAACAGAGATCGTTCGAGATGCGCTCCGGTAACATGGGCACAACCCGGTCAGGGAAATAGACGGAGTTGCCGCGCAGCCGTGCTTCACGGTCCATAGCACTCCCTGGTTTCACATAGGCAGAGACATCCGCAATCGCCACGCGCACAATATGCCCGCCGGTCACATCGGGGTCTGGCTCTGCATGAACCGCATCGTCATGATCCTTGGCGTCTGCCGGATCGATTGTAATCAAAGGGATATCGCGCCAGTCTTCCCGCTTTGCAGCACTTACCGGTTTGGCCTTGTCAGCTTCGGCCAGAACGCTTTCAGGAAAAACATGCGGTATCTGGTTTGCATGGATGGCAATGAGCGAAACAGCTTTCTCGGTTTTGTAAGAACCGATGACGCTTTTAACCCGCGCTTGTTTCAAACCGAACTTGGTGCCCCGCACAACTTCCACAGTGACCAGATCACCCTCATTGGCGTCACCTAGCATATCCTCCGGGATTTCCAGTTCAGCCTGTTTGCGCATGGCCGGTTCCAGGCGTATATGACCCCGCTCGGTAAAGCGGATCACGCCCATGATTTCAGAATCAGACTTGGGAATGACCTTCATCACCTTGGCCGTATAACGGCTAGAGGTGCCAAGACGGGTCAGTCTCGCAAGAACGCGATTACCAATCCCAACCGTTTGACCTTTGGCGTTCGAATTGCGCGAAATCTCAATGACAGGAGGTTTCCCCAGTTCCCCTTCATCCCAGGTGGCCGGTGTGCCTAAAAGGCCGCCATCCCGGTCACGGGTAACCACATCCACCACACCAACCGGTGGCAGTGTGCCCGGTTCAGACAATCGCTTGCCGCGCTTTTCGATGAGCCCTTCATCCAGTAATTCGCGGAGTACGGATTTTAAGTGGATCTTATCCACACCCTTGATGCCGAACGCCCGCGAGATATCCCGTTTCGAAGTGCGTTGCGGGTTCTCGGCGAGGAATTTAAGGATCTGTTCGCGCGACGGGGTCTTTGCAGCCGCCCGTTTGGCGGCTCTGGCCTTCTTCTTTTTGGGAGGAAGCTTCTTTGCCACTTAGTCCTTCTTTGCCGCAGCTTTTTTCTTCGCTCCGGTCTTTTTGCCAGACGCTTTTCCAGCTTTTGCGGCAATCAGTTCAACTGCTTCTGCCAGTTCAACAGACATGGGATCCTTGTCCTTTGGCAATGTGGCGTTGATCTTGCCGAATTTCACATAAGGGCCATAGCGTCCGTTGTGCACGGTAACCTTGCCGCCGCCATCGGGGTGATCGCCAAGCTCTTTCAGCGCGGCAGCTGCACCACGTCTGCCGCCACCCTTGGCAGCTTTTTCCGCAAGCAGCGTCACCGCATGGTTGAGGCCGATGGTCCACACATCTTCAACCGATTCCATATTGGCATAGACACCTTCATGCAGCACGAATGGGCCGTAACGTCCGATGCCAGCAGAAATCATCTTGCCGGTTTCCGGGTGCTCACCCACATCACGCGGCAGTGCCAGAAGCCGCAGGGCTTTCTCGTAATCCATGGTCTGCGGATCCCAACCTTTCGGGATGCCAGCGCGTTTCACTTCTTTTGCAGAACCTTCACCACGCTGGATGTAAGGACCAAAGCGGCCAGAGCGTACGGAAATCTCTTCGCCCGTATCAGGATCGATGCCCAATACTTTCGGTCCGTCATTGGCAGCCTGTTCGGCAGCTTCAGCTTCCGACTGACCCAATTGGCGTGTGTAGTTACACTCAGGGTAATTAGAGCAGCCGACGAACGCACCAAACTTGCCCACTTTGAGGCTCAACCGGCCAGCACTGCAATTTGGACAGGCGCGGGGTTCAGAGCCATCCTCACGTGGCGGGAAGGCAAGGGGTGCAAGTTCTTCGTTTAGCGTGTCCAGAACTTCAGAGACCCTCAGGTCTTTGGTTCCATCAACGCTTGCAGAAAACTGTTTCCAGAAATCCCGCAACACATCACGCCATTGCAGTTCACCCGCAGAAATCTTGTCGAGCTGCTCTTCCAGATCAGCGGTGAAATCATATTCCACATACCGGTTGAAGAAGCTTTCCAGGAATGAAGTCACAACCCGGCCTTTGGAGGCGGGGATAAAGCGGCGCTTGTCGAGCGTCACATAATCGCGGTCCTGCAGGGTAGAGAGGACCGACGCATAAGTTGACGGGCGACCAATACCGAGCTCTTCCATCTTCCTGATAAGCGAAGCTTCAGAGTAGCGTGGTGGCGGCTCTGTGAAGTGCTGATTGGCTTCGATCTTTTCTCTATTGACCGCCTCGCCTTCATTCATCGCTGGAAGCCGCTTGTCATCTTCCTCCGCATCCTGTGGCTTGGCTTCGTCATAGGCAGCCAGGAAACCATCAAAGCGGATGACAGACCCGTTTGCGCGCAAGCGAGCCACTTTGCCCTGACCATTTGCAAGAATATCAACGGCAGTACGTTCCACCTCGGCAGATGCCATCTGGCTTGCTATCGTACGTTTCCAGATCAGATCGTATAGCTTCTTGCCATCATCATCGAGATATTTGGCAAGGTCCTTGGCAGTACGCTTAATGTCCGTAGGACGGATAGCTTCGTGTGCTTCCTGCGCATTCTTGGCCTTGGAATTGTAAATCCTTGGCTTCTCCGGCAAATGCCGTTCGGAGAAGGATTGGGCAATTTGTTCACGAATCGAAGGAATGGCTTCCGGAGCAATCTGCACACCATCCGTACGCATATAGGTTATCAGACCAACGGTCTCACCGCCAATATCGACGCCTTCATAAAGCTTCTGCGCAACCTGCATGGTCTGGCGGGCAGAAAAGCCCAGACGACGGCTAGCATCCATCTGCAGAGTTGAAGTGGTAAATGGGGCGTATGGGTTTCGCTTGACCGGCTTGGATTCAATTTTCTCAACACTGAGAGCAGAACTCTCAAGCATTGTCTTGATTTCCTGAGCCATGGCCTCATTGGGAATGTCGAGACGCTGAAGCTTCTGGCCATTATATTCAGCAATTCTTGCTTCAAAGGCTTTGCCATCAGAATTCTTGAGGCTCGCAATGATTGACCAGTATTCGACAGGAACAAAACGCTCGATCTCTGCTTCCCGGTCACAAACCAGGCGAAGCGCCACAGATTGCACCCGTCCGGCAGACCGGGCACCGGGCAGTTTACGCCACAATACAGGAGAGAGAGTGAAGCCAACGAGATAGTCGAGCGCACGTCTTGCCAGATAGGCATCGACCAGCGGCTCATCGATCTTGCGCGGGTTCTGCATGGCATCCAGAACGGAATTTTTGGTAATGGCGTTAAAGACGACCCGCTCCACGGGCTTGTCTCCCAGCGCTTTCTTCTCATTCAGAACCTGAAGCACATGCCAGGAAATTGCTTCACCTTCGCGGTCAGGGTCGGTTGCGAGAATAAGTTTGTCAGCAGATTTCACAGCTTTCGTGATGTCGCTCAGTCGCGTTTTGGACTTGCTGTCCACAGCCCAGGACATGGAAAAATCCTCATCAGGCAAGACAGAACCATCCTTGGGAGGAAGGTCCCGCACATGCCCGTATGAAGCAAGAACAGTGAAGTCTTTTCCAAGATACTTATTAATTGTTTTCGCTTTTGCAGGCGACTCAACGATTACTACGCTGTGGCTCATACCGCTAACTTTTCCGAGATTGGACACGACGATTCAAACGCCTGAATTGGACAGTGAAGTGCCTCACGTCAAGAGCAAAACAGGAAACTACGCAAAGAAATACGCAATATACAACTATAGGTTGCAATTTATTTTGAAACAACTATAATTAGCTACCTCTAGTAAAGGGCGGGTCATTGTCGGTTAGTTGGCAGCAACCGTTTTCAGTTCCGAGTGACCATGAATGGCTATTAACACCACAAATCATAATAACCCGTTTTCGAAAGATACCAATTCAGCAGAAAGCGTAACCAGAGCAGAAGAACTTGAATATCTCGCAGATTTGATAACCCAGCTTCATAAAATCGCGCTTCGGCTGGATGAAAAAAGTCTGGCCTACCTCCTGGAGCTGGCTATGGTTGAAGCAAAACTCCTTCTTGATGCAGAGATTTGTCAACTCCGCACAATAGAAGCGTCAGGGCCAGGCCTGCCTAAGAGATAATAGAAACCCGGTTTCCCGAATGTCTTTCAAGGCGCCCCGCGAGGGCCAGTTCCAGCAATATCAGTTGGAGCTGGCCTGTGCCTGCACCGGTAAATCGCAGAATGTCATCCACATCTGTGGGTGTCTGGCTCAGGGCAGAAAGGATCTCCGCCCGCAATTTGTCATCTGCTTTTTGGGGCATAACGGTTTTACCTTCGATCGGAGTGGAATCGTCTTTCTGGCTGATATCGTAGATGAACTCGCTCGCTTCACCTTCCAGCGGTTGTATAGCATTTAGAATATCCTCAGTCCTTGTGATCAATGTGGCCCCTTGCTTGATGAGGCCATTGGTACCTTCGCTGCGTGGGTCCAGCGGTGAACCGGGAACGGCGAGAACCAGTCGCCCCATTTCATTGGCAAGGCGGGCGGTGATGAGGGATCCTGATCTTCTGGCAGCTTCCACAATCACGACAGCAAGGGAGAGCGCTGTAATGATTCGGTTTCGCCGCGGGAAATCCTTGGCCCTCGGTTGCCAACCGATCGGCATCTCACTGACGATAGCACCGCTATTGTCTAGTATGGCGCGTGCCAGGTCCCGGTTCTCATCAGGAAAGACATGATCAACCCCACCGGCAAACACCGCCACCGTCCCGGTTTCAAGGGCAGCTCTATGAGCGGCCGTGTCGATACCCCGTGCCAGTCCGGAAACCACAAAATAACCTGCACTCCCAAGTTCCCTTGCATATCTTTGTGCAAGTTTGTTCCCCGCAATTGAAGCATTACGCGAGCCCACAATGGAAACCGATTTGCTGGACAGTGCCTGCGCATTGCCCCGGACACAAAGAATAGGCGGGCTGTGCTCTGACATTCGCATGATTTGCGGGTAATCCGGCTCGCCAAGCGCGATAAAGCGAGCACCAATTTTTTGAGCCAGACTGATTTCCCGCTCTGCAGCTTCTCTCGGGCAAATCTGTATGCGCGCAGCTGCTCCGCCACGCCGTGCCAGTTCCGGCAGTGCTTCTATGGCGGCAGCCGCACTGCCATAATGGGAAATCAGATCGCGAAACGTGACCGGGCCTACGTTTTGACTTCGCATCAAACGCAACCAGGCAATTCTTTGTTCATCGGATAATTCAAAATACCGCTTCTTTTGAAGCGGTTGACCAGGCGGGGGATTGTTCAAGCATTAGCCTTTCGAGCCGATTTTACTTTCCCGCCCTGATAGCAATCGTGAAATGTTTTCGCGGTGCCTAACCCACAAAATCAAAGTTAAAACCAAAAACAGCTCGAACAGCTGGGCACTGCTCACC
>CAWUJF010000144.1:0-7380 GCA_963922405.1 uncultured Hyphomicrobiales bacterium
AAGGAATTTCTGGTAGTAGCACAAAAATCGGGCGGTTCACATGAGTGAGTTGAAGATTACATATGTGGGCCGCAGAGGTGATGGTGTTGCGCAAAGTTCCAATGGTGACTTCTTTGTGCCATTCACGCTTGCAGGGGAAGTCGTGGAAGTGGAAGGAGATGGCAAGAGGAAACAGGTCAAATCAATCCGCGAACCATCGCCGGATCGCATTGAGCCCGTCTGCGAACACTTTGGTCAATGCGGCGGATGTAACATGCAACACATGGCGGAAGCCAAGTACATTGACTGGAAGACCGAGTTGGTTACCAGGCCGCTCCGTTCTGCAGGTATTAAAACGCAGATTGAACCTCTCATTGTCTTCCCGAACGCATCGCGACGAAAAGCAGATTTCAGCTTTCTGAATTCAGCAAAAGGCCCGCAGATCGGGTTTTCTGAACAGGGTAGCAAAACCGTGGTCCCATTGAATACGTGCCACGTGCTTGTGCCGGAAATTGTGGGGCAGCTAGAGGGTTTCAAGGACTTAATCAGTTCTCTTGGCCGAAGCAATCAGGTCATGAGGCTTTCTGTGTTAGCCGCGCAAAATGGACTGGATGTGAGCATTGACGGGTTGGCAAAACTTCCAGACGAGATCAGGCAGGTGTTGACCCGCAAGGCAATTACCCATGACTTCAAACGCCTGTCTGTCAATGGAGAGACATTGCTGGAGGTAGAGCGCCCGATCCTCAATGTCTCCGACGTGGCAGTCACCCCACCCGCTGGCGGATTTGTTCAGGCTATTGAAGGCGCCGAACATAAAATGGTGGAACTCGTCGCCGGTCATCTATCCAAATGCCGCAACGTGGTGGACCTCTATGCTGGTATGGGAACCTTTGCGCTTAGCCTTGCCCGAACAGCTAAAGTGCTTGCCGTTGAAGAAAACAAATCAGCGCTGGAAAGTCTTGAACGCGGATGGCGTGAAACTGCCGGCAAGCTAAAGCAGGTCAAGACTGAAGCACGTAATTTAGAGCGCAGGCCACTTGGGTTCAAGGAACTCAAGAAAATTGACGGGCTGGTTTTTGACCCTCCCCGCGCCGGAGCTGAACTGCAATCGCGTCAGATTGCCAAGTCGAATGTGGGCAAAGTTGCCGCCGTATCCTGCAATCCGGTCACGTTAGCTCGGGATCTGACGATCCTTATGGAAGGCGGATACACGGTCACGCATATCCAACCCATCGATCAGTTCAAATTCACACCCCATGTGGAGGTGGTTGCACTTTTGGAGCGAAACTAGTCGCGCTTAAGTTAATTGCCCGTCCTTTTTAACGCTGTCATGATGGTAATATAGGATAGTCTAGCGGACTGTTCGTAACCGGGTATGGGTTTCCAGGTATGTTTACGCGCCTGAAATTTACAGCGATCTTTTTGGTGGGATTTGTCATTGTGTCCTCCCCACAAATTGCTTCGGCTAAAATCGACAAGGCAAAATTTGTGAGCCAGATCTGTTTCCGTATTCAGGCGGTGGCGGAAGCCCAGAATGTGCCCGAAGCGTTTCTCGCACGTCTTATCTGGAAAGAAAGCCGGTTTGATCCCAATGCTGTCAGTCACAAAGGCGCTCAGGGCATTGCCCAGTTTATTCCCTCTACTGCCAGACTTGTGGGATTGAAAGATCCCTTCGAACCTCACTCAGCAATTGCAGCTTCAGCGGTCTATCTCAATGATTTAAAAGCGAAATTTGGAAACTGGGGTCTGGCTGCAGCGGGCTACAATGCGGGGCCTGGCCGGGTTTCAGCATGGCTTTCGGGAAATTCAGGTCTTCCATTTGAGACACAGGACTTTGTCGCTTCGATCACCGGTCATTCTGCTGAACAATGGAAAAAGGAAGATTTTAAAGGTCCTGAATTCAAGCTGAGTGAAAAGGAAGATTTTCAAACCGCCTGCAACAAGTTTCCTGTTCGCCATACATTGTTCAGGACTGCAGCGCTGGTGGAGCAGCCCAAACCCTGGGGTGTACATCTGGGTGCGCACTTTAACCGATCAAGGGCCTTATCAATTTATAAGCGATTACAAAACCGGTATCCGTCAATCCTCAAATCGAGAAAGCCAAGTCTTGTGAGAAAGGTGAACAGGAGTTTTGGAACCCGGCCCCGATACAATGTTCAGATCGGAGCCGACAGTCGGGCGGAAGGCAATAAATTGTGCAACCAACTAAAGCGCGTTGGTGGTGTTTGCCTTGTATTGCGTAACTAGCTTGCTTTCTTTTGTCCTCTGGACATGAAGGCTGCAAAGGCCTGTCGCGCTTCGTCTGATGATAATCTCTCACCGAACAGAACAGACTCTTCACGCATGCGCTCGAGCACCGGTGTACGGTCTCCGCGGATCAGATCACGGGAGATTTTCAAGGCTTCTTTCGGCTTTGCGGCAAGCTGCTGAGCGGCATGTTGGGCATAGGCATCCACTTCCTCGGAAGGCACCACATGATTAACGAAGCCGGACGCGGAGGCCTGCTCCGTTGAGAATGTTGCACCCATGGCGAGGAATTCAAATGCTCTGTGATGACCCATCACCTCTGGACCGATAAGACTTGAACCAGCTTCCGGCACGAGCCCCAGATCCACGAATGGTGTTTTGAAGATCGTGTTTTCACCAGCGATAACATGGTCGCAATGGAGCAGCATTGTGCAGCCCACACCGATTGCCATGCCATCAACACCGGCGATCATCGGCTTTGGTGCCATGATGATACGCTCAAGAAAATCAAAAACGGCCATGGAGGAACGTTCACCGGTCATCGCCACCTGCATGAAGTCAGCGATATCATTGCCAGATGTGAACACGCCCGGTGAACCCAGAAACAGGATCACATTCACGTCGTCATCAGCATTTGCCCGATCAATACCAGCTGCCAGAGCGGCATACATGTCGCCGGTTATGGCGTTCTTTTTATCCGGTCTGTTGAACCGAAGGGTTGCGACACCGTTTTCGTGTGAAGAAAGAATATGATCACTCATGATTTAGCTCGCTTTCAACATTTCACTGGCAGCAAACAGACTGTCGCCACCCGAAATTACCGTTTGTTTGATTGCAGCACACTCGCTAGCAAAATTCTCCGCGAAGAAGCGCGCAACACGTGCCCGGTTTTCTTCACCATCACCCAGGCCCGATTTCGCCAGGTAGCAACCGCCAGCGGCTATGCCAAACTGGCGCAGATATGGTGTAGCGCCAGCCAGCGCACCGTTCATATTTGAAGCTCCCAACTGTTCGAGGAGCCACTGAGTGGTTTCTTCCACATCGTTGAGCGCGGTGTCCAACAGTTCTGCAGTCCGGCCGAAGGCGTCATGATTGGCGCCACGCACCTCTTCCACGATTGCACGCAGGTCTGAAATATACCCCAGAACCGCTTCACCACCGGAAAGGGGAAGCTTACGGGTCACAAGGTCGATGGCCTGAATGCCGTTGGTGCCTTCATAGATCGGATTGATTCTGGCATCTCTCATATATTGAGCTGCACCGGTCTCTTCGATGAAACCCATGCCGCCGTGGATTTGTACACCAATGCTGGAAACCTCACAGCCAATATCGGTAGAAAATGCCTTGGCGATCGGTGTCAGGATCCCTGCCCGCTCAGCCCAGTTCTTGCTGTCTTCACCTTCGGTTGCATGCTGCATATCGAGCGCATGTGCGCAGGCATAACAGATACCGCGTGAGGCCTGGGTCATGGATTTCATGGTGAGCAGATTACGTTGGACATCCGGGTGGAACACGATGGGTGCCATGCCCTCGCCATCATAGTCTGCGGCTTTGCCCTGCTTGCGGTCCTGTGTGTAAGCAAGTGCGTGCTGATAGGCAGCTTCAGCCACCGCAACGCCCTGCACACCCACGTTAAGCCGCGCATTGTTCATCATGGTGAACATGCAATTGAGACCACGGTTTTCCTCTCCGATCAGATAACCGACAGCGCCTGCCTCGCGCCCTTCAAAGCCATCGCCATAAATCATGACGCAGGTTGGGGACCCGTGAATGCCGAGCTTGTGTTCAATAGACTGGCAGAATGCGTCGTTGCGCTCACCAAGCGAACCATCATCATTGACGATAAATTTTGGAACGAGGAAAAGGGAAATGCCGCGTGTTCCAGCTGGCGCATCCGGCAATCTGGCGAGAACCAGATGACAGATATTATCCGCCATGTCGTGTTCACCATAGGTGATGAAAATCTTCTGGCCGAAAATTCTGTATGTTCCATCGCCAGCAGGGTCAGCCCGTGTTTTCAAGGCTGCAAGGTCTGATCCGCATTGTGGTTCTGTCAGGTTCATGGTTCCAGTCCACTCGCCTGAAACAAGTTTCTCCAGATACTTTTCCTTCAAATCTTCTGAACCATGTGCGTCGAGCGCTTCGATCGCACCGATGGTCAGCAGCGGGCATAACGCAAAACCCATGGAAGCCGAGTTCCACATTTCGGATGCAGCAACCGCCAGCATGTTGGGAAGTCCCTGGCCACCAAACTCTTCCGGACCGGAGATCGCGTTCCATCCGCCTTCACTCCAATCCTTGTAAGTTTGCGCAAAGCCTGGAGGCGTGGTGACCACAGCGTTTTCAAGCTGAGCACCGATTAAATCAGCATCTCTGTTGAGCGGGGCAATGCGTTCGCTTGCGAACTTGCCGGCCTCCTCCAGGACTGCATCAACAAGGTCTTCTGATAGATCACCCAATTTTCCGCTTTCAATTGCACTTTTTAGCCCTGCAACTTGTTTGAGCGTGTGGGAAATTTCTGCTACGGGTGCGCGGTACATCGCTGTCCTCCGGATGGTTTTACCAAACAACGTTTTCGTTTTGAAGATTTTTGACGTAAACGTCAATTAAAAACATGGATACGAGTGTGAATATCTCTACTCCGATTGCGGAAGTCAATCGCGCAAAACTGCACACCGCTCTTGCAGATGGGCAATGCATCGGTTTGCCCACCGAGACGGTGTATGGTTTGGCGGCGGATGCGACTAACGGAATCGCAGTGGCCAGAATATTTGAAATGAAAGGCAGGCCCAAGTTCAATCCACTCATTTGTCATGTGAGTGACGTTGAAATGGCGCGGCAGTATGGGCAATTCAATGATTTGGCTGAGAAACTTGCCGAGACCTTCTGGCCAGGGCCTTTGACGCTTGTCTTGCCTGTTGTTCCTGACAGTGGCCTGCATCCACTTGTCACAGCTGAACTTGGCACTGTGGGCCTGCGTTGCCCAAAAGGCATTGCTGCAGAGATTATTGCTGAATTTGGCAAACCGTTGGCCGCCCCCAGCGCAAACCGATCAGGGCGTGTTTCCCCCACCACCGCAAAGCATGTGGCAGAAGAATTCGGTTCGGATCTGCTGGTTGCTGACATGGGGCCATGCGAGGTTGGGCTTGAATCCACAATCATCAAAGTGGAAGGCAACACGATAAGGCTATTACGGCCGGGTGCAATCACAGCAGAGGCGATTGAAACGGTGACAGGGATAGCACCTGAAACCAGTGCCTCTGACAAAATCGAAGCACCGGGCATGATGAAGAGCCACTACGCGCCCAATGCCAGGATCAAGCTTGAATGTTCGACATTTGAAGCGGGTGCTGCTGTTCTCGGATTCGGTGAGGTTCCTAATCCTCCGGACGCATTTTTCAATTTAAGTGCATCGGGCAATCTGCGTGAAGCTGCGTCCAATCTTTATGCGGGGCTTAAGACGCTCGACGATCTTGGCGTTGAGACAATCTGCGTGATGTCTATCCCCGCTTATGGTTTGGGTGTGGCGATCAATGACCGATTACAACGGGCGGCAGCCCCGCGGGACACCTGATATGGCGCTTGAAACGAACCTCATCAGCCAATTCATTGAGATCGTCGGTCACAAATATGCTCTGACTGCGGATAATGATCTGACCCATTATACCCATGAAAACAGAGGGTTATTTGTGGGTAATACGCCTCTGGTTCTGTTGCCCGGTTCAACGGATGAAGTTTCGCGTATCATGAAACTGGCGAGTGAGACAAAGACTGTGGTTGTTCCCCAAGGTGGTCATACGGGACATGTGGGGGGAGCCATATCCGATGAAAGTGGCGACCAGATTGTTATTTCGCTTGAGCGGATGAATGAGGTTCGTGAACTTGATCTAGACAGCAATGTTCTGGTGTGTGAAGCGGGTGTGGTTCTTGAAAACATCCAGAATCTGGCAGACGAAAACGATAGACTGTTTCCGCTGGCACTGGGCTCGCAGGGATCCTGCCAAATCGGTGGCAACATCGCCACCAATGCTGGTGGAACTGGCGTCCTTGCCTACGGCAACACAAGACAGCTTGTGATGGGGCTCGAAGTGGTTCTGGCAAATGGAGAGATCTGGAATGGACTTCGCCGGCTCAAGAAAGACAATACCGGATATGACCTGAAAGACCTGTTCATCGGCTCAGAAGGAACTTTGGGCATTGTCACCGCTGCAGTGCTGAAACTCTTTCCCAAGCCGCGCGGCAAAGCAGTTGCTTTTTGTGGCCTTGAAACGCCGGAACAAGCGCTCGAATTGTTCAAGACAGCGTCGAGCCATGCCGGTCATTCGCTGACCGCTTTCGAGCTTATGGCCGCTGTTCCGATTTCATTCACGTTCAAACATATGGACCGGGTTCGAAATCCGCTGGAGAAGATTTATCCCTGGCAAGTTCTGGTGGAGGTTTCGTCTAACCGTTCGGAAGAAGATGCGAGTGGCGTTTTGGAGGTGATCCTCGAGGAAGCCTTTAACAACGGCATTCTCCTTGATGGCAGTCTTGCAGCATCGGGTGCACAGGTGGATGATTTCTGGCGGATCCGGGAGCTGATGCCCATTGCACAAACCCATGAGGGCGGATCGATGAAGCATGATGTTTCCGTCTCAATCCATCTCGTTCCGGAGTTTTTGAAGAAAGCAGAAGCAATCATGCATAGGGAAATGCCGCAAGCTCGCCTTTGCACCTTCGGTCACATGGGCGACGGGAACATGCACTACAATATTTCGCAGCCCGAGGGTGCTGATCGCGAAGCGTTTATGGCAATGCAACCGCACATCAACAATCTGATCCATGATCTTGTGGTTTCCATGGGAGGATCAGTGGCTGCAGAACATGGGGTCGGAAGATTAAAGCGTGATCTTCTGGCACGAACAAAAGATCCGGTGGAACTTTCCATGATGAAATCGGTTAAAGCCACGTTTGACCCCGATAACCTGCTTAATCCCGGAAAAGTGCTTTAGGTTACTCCACCATCTGCTTGATTGGTGAGAAGCTGCGGCGGTGCAGCGGGCATGGTCCATGCGCTTTGATTGCTTCAATATGGGATTTTGAACCATAGCCTTTGTGCCCGGCAAAGCCATATTCCGGAAACATCGCATCCGCCTTTACCATCATCCGGTCACG
>CAWUJF010000145.1:0-7300 GCA_963922405.1 uncultured Hyphomicrobiales bacterium
TTTGATGTGGGTCCCGATGGCCGCCTTGTGAATGCCCGGATATTTGCCTCAGGCATAAAGGACCCGGTCCATGCCGGTCGTCCTGATGGCATGAAGGCGGATATCAATGGCAATGTCTGGGTTACCGCACCCGGAGGCGTCTGGGTATATGATTTCCATGGCATGCTTATCGGCAAGATTACGGCACCTGAAATGGTAGCCAATCTCCATTGGGGTGGGGATGATTTCAAAACCCTGTTCATGTGCGCCACCACTTCGGTCTACTCCGTGAAGACCAAAGTTGCCCCACGCAATGAACCGTTCATGTACCCAAGAGAACAGGCCTTGCCCGGCAGCGCTCCGCAACCGGCAACGGCTTCAGCCCCTCCGCCCCGCATGATCGACCCCAAGAAGACCGCGCTCATCATTCAGGATATGCAGAACGACGTGATAATCGATGGTGGCGCTTTTGCAGACTCCGGTTCACCCATTCATGCCCGCCAGCAGAATGTAATCGCGAACTCCATGCGCCTGGCAGATGCCTGTCGAAAGGCTGGCGTCAAGGTCATCCACGTGTGGCTGCTTTGTGAGCCAGGACATCCGGGCATGGCCCAAAACTCTCCATTGATGGAGGGTTTAATTGGTGCAAACGCACTGGTACGCGACACCTGGGGAGGCGCACCGGTTAACGGGCTACATGCCCATCCAGGAGACGTGGTGGTGGAGAAACTAACCATGAGCGCCTGGGAAAACGGCAGGCTTGAAAATGAACTGCGAAGTTCCGGCATTGAAACCATCATCAACACCGGTGCCTGGACCAATATGAGCGTTGAGCACACGTCAAGAACGGGGGCAGATAAGGGCTTCAACATAATCCTGCCGGAAGACGCCTGTTCGACCATGAACGCGGAATGGCATCGTGCTTCGATTGAATTCGGAATGTCGAACGTGGCCGAAATCACAAATGTGGACGGTGTAGTGGCGAGGCTGCCAGTATCGTCCTAACTGGCGGTCAGAACTGCTTCGTCGTTACCGAGCCAGCGCGATACTGCCTTTCTTAAAGCCTCAACGGAAAGGGGCTTGGAGAGGTAATCATCCATGCCGGCTTCAAGGTATTTTTCCCGGTCGCCTTTCAGCGCATGCGCCGTGATGCAGATGATGGGTGTTTTCGGTAAACCCTCTTCAGCTTCAAACTTCCGGATAGCCTGCGTCGCTTCTATCCCGTTCATCTCCGGCATCGAGATATCCATCAAAATGAGAGAAGGTCTGTGAACCTTGAAACGGCTATAGGTAAGTCTGCCATTTTCCACCAGCTTGAACCGGTATCCTGCTTCAGTGAGGATCTGCCCGATCACGATCTGATTGACCTCATTATCCTCAGCCACGAGAATTTCAAACTCCGACGAGGCAGAAACACTTTCCGTTGATGTGGTTTCGGCGGCCAATGGTTCCGGAGTGGATTCAGGAGCATCAGTTTCAGCTTGGAAAACCGCAGTAGACTCGCTGGCGGGCTCCTCTTGCCTATTCTGGCTCACAGGCAATGATGCACTGGAAGTACTCTTTTGACTGAGAACTTCCGTCAGCGTTTCCAGCAGCAGCGACGAGCGCGTTGGCTTGGTGAGATTAGCCTCAGCACCCAGATCAGTGAGTTCCTTGTTAACTTCAGAACTGTCAACTGAAGACAGAATGATAACTGGAATATCGCGCAAGGTTTCATCGTTGCGCATGATGCTCAATACCTCAGCACCGCTCATTTCGGGCATCTGATAGTCCAGAATAACCAGATCCGGTTTAACGTTTTGAGCCTGAGCAGCGCGGATCAGTCGAAGCCCTTCATCACCACTGGAAGCAGCCGCACTGTCAAAGTTCCACGATTGCATCAGTTCCAGCAAAATAGAGCGGTTAACTTGGTTGTCATCCACAATCAGCACACGCGCGCCATCTAGCTCAGTGAGCACTGGCATTTTGATTTCCTGATGCTCGCACACCGGCATTTTAGCGGTGAACCAGAATTTGCTTCCCACACCCAGTTCACTTTCAACACCAATTTCACCATGCATCAGCTCTACGAGAGAAGAAGCAATGGAAAGACCAAGCCCTGTACCCTCATGCTTGCGTGTCGCAGATGTATCCACTTGCGAAAACTTGCTGAAAACCTTGTCTCTGTCTTCAGCAGATATGCCGATACCGGTGTCTTCGACTGTAAATTTCAGATCGGCTGCGAACGCATTTTCTGAACCGTCCACATTGCCTTCCACATTCACATAAACATGGCCCGACTCAGTAAACTTGATTGCGTTACCAAGAAGGTTTGTGACAATCTGGCGAAGCCTGCCTGCGTCACCAATCATCATTCTGGGGAGGTTGGGATCAACCCGCACAATGAGTTCAAGATTTTTCTCAGCCACTCTTGTCGAAACTAGCGTGGCCACGTCTTCAATCGTTTCTCGCAGATCAAAAGGGGCAGGGTCCAGCTGCATCTTTCCTGCGTCAAGCTTGGAGAAATCCAGAATGTCATTGATGATGGTGAGCAGCGAGAGGCCGGATTTCAGAATGACATCTGCAAACATCTGCTGTTTTGAATCAAGCGATGTGGAGCCCAGAAGTTCCGCCATGCCGATAACGCCATTCATTGGCGTGCGGATTTCATGGCTCATATTGGCAAGAAATTCTGACTTCGAAAGTTCAGCCGCCTTTGCAGCTTCGGTAGCGATCTCCAGTTCCGCTTCGCGCTGCTTGAGCTCATCAATGTTCATGGCAAAGCCACACACCGCATCACTGGAAGTCACGTATTTCGTAACACTGTGCCAACCCGAACCCGGATATTCCCGGATGGAGTTTGAGATCTTGGTCTCTCTTTGTTTTTTAACCCGTTCTTGAACATGGTCTTCCAGTTCATCGCCAGACATGGTGGCAGAAGCTGTCTTTCTGACCACATCGGCATAGTTGAGCTTTTGATCTGAATTTTGCTTGTAGTCCGCGAAAACCTTGGAATGAATGCTCTCATAAGCAGGGTTCCAGGCAACCAGATTGTCCTCGTCATCGTACACTGCAAAGGGTGTCGGTGCCATTTGGATGGCCTCAACCAACATGCGATGCTCTTTGACGATGCGCTGAATTTGATCGGAGTCTAAATCAGTTCGATCCATGAGCACTCCCCTTTGTGCAATTCTAGACCGCGTATAAAAATTTCACTGGAATTAACCCCTAGATCATCTCTAAGTTTGGTTAATCAATCATAAACGTGAATTTACGACTGGCAGATATGGTATTTCCAAAGAGTTCGTTCTACTGAAAGTAAGGGAGATCAATGTCTCAGTAGACATGCGAATTGAAGACAAAGGGCTTGGAGAATGAATGATTTTGACTTGAGTGGTGATGTGGCAATTGTGACCGGCGGTGCGCAAGGGATCGGTCTGGCCTGCGCAGAAAGAATGGTCCAGTCTGGTGCCAAAGTCGTCCTGTGGGATATCAGCGAAGAAGATCTGGAAGCCGCCAAGAGCAAAATCGGTGGAGAGGTTCAGACCGCTCTGGTGGACATCACCAACATTGATCAGGTGGAAGCAGCAGCAAAACAGGTTGCCGACTCCCATGGCAAAATCTCTGTTCTGTTGAATTCCGCTGGCATCGCGGGCGCAAATCTTACTGTTGAGGATTATCCGGTTGAGGAATGGATGCGTGTTTTGAACCTGAACCTTCACGGCACTTTTTTCACCAACCGCACGGTGGTTCCTTATATGAAGAAGGAAGGCTATGGGCGGATCGTGAACATTGCTTCGATTGCTGGCAAAGAGGGTAACCCCAATGCTTCCGCCTATTCAGCGTCAAAAGCCGGGGTGATCGGGTTCACCAAATCGCTCGGCAAAGAGCTTGCAGACATGGACATCGCAGTAAACTGCATAACGCCTGCCGCCGCGCGTACCAGAATTTTTGACCAGATGAGCGAGGAACACATCGCCTATATGCTGTCGAAAATTCCCCGTGGCCGGTTTGTGGAAACGGGTGAGATCGCAAGTCTGGTGTGTTGGCTTTCCAGTCGCGAAAACAGCTTCACGACCGCTGGAGTGTTTGATCTGTCAGGTGGGCGCGCCACTTACTAGAACAGGACGGAACGGAAAAACGATTTCCAATGAAAACGCAATCAATCGAGTTGGGAGAAGCAAAAACTCCTGGCGACACTAGAATTTACGCCATTGGTGACATTCACGGCTGTATCGCAGAGTTCGACAGACTGCTGGAGATCATCCACAGCGATCTGACTTCCGCTCCGATAGCCAACCACTTGATCATATCTCTGGGCGATTATGTGGACCGGGGACCGGATTCCGCCGGTTGCGTGGAGAAACTGATCAGGCTTCAGGAAAGTTCAGATAATGTGGTCTGCCTGAAGGGCAATCATGAGGACAAGTTTCTGAAATTCCTGAATGACCCGCTGGGTGTTGCAGGATCGTTTTTCGGCTATGGCGGGATCGAACTCAGTCAATCCTATGGGGTCAATATTGCTGCTATTGGCGATCCATTAATGAACGCTGAGACTGTAAGAGACGAGTTGATAAGGCTTGCCCCGAAAGAACATCTGACTTGGCTGGAAGCATTACCCACCAGTTATGTTTCCGGTGATTATTTCTTCGCACACGCAGGTGTGGACCCTGGTGTGCCGCTCAATTCGCAAAATCCTCATGATCTAATGTGGATCCGAGAGCCGTTCCTGTCTCACGATATGCCGCTCGAAAAGGTAATTGTTCACGGGCACACGCCTCAAAGTACGCCGGAAGTGAAAGTCAATCGTATCAATGTCGACACCTGGGCATTTGCAACAGGCGTTTTAACATGCGTGGTGCTGGAAGGGACAGAATACAGGTTCCTGAATGCCTCTGTCTGAGACTAGTCTTTAAGACGACGCATGATTTCTTTCCTTAGCGCAAGGATTTCCTTGGCCGCCTCACTGGAGGGTGCTTTTTCAATCACACTGAGACCTGAAGAAATCACATCTGCATAGATAACACGTTGGTTTATCTCGGTTTTAGCAAGCTTCACACCCATTTTGGGAATCTCGGCGCGCATGCGTTGCACCAGATTGGTCCTCGGATTAACCCGGTTGAGTACGATGAGACTGTCCTGTTTCTCACGTTCAATCAGTTCCAGAGTGGGTTCAGTTGCCCACTTATCCATTTCAGATGGTGTCATGGGAACAAGAACCAGATCTGCCGCTTCAACCGCCGGGCGGCCATCAAGGCCCATCTTGGGTGGCGTATCGATGACCACAAAATCATGATCCCTTGCCAGACTGCGCGCTTCATAACGCGCACCCCAGGCGCTGGCAGTTCGAAGCGTCAGTTGCGCCACACCCTTTTTATCAGCAAAGTTTTCCTCACGGGTAATGCACCAACGACCCATGCTGCCCTGAGGATCAGTGTCCAACACGGCAACGCTATTCTTGTTCGATTGAGCAAGCGCCACAGCCAAATTTGATGCAAGTGTTGTTTTTCCAGCACCGCCCTTTTGCTGGGCGATGGTAATTACTTTAGCAACCACTGGTGTTACCTCTCGAAGTAACCTCGATGGGGCTATCCTATAATCCGGTGCCAAAAGCGCAAGGAACAATTGCGGCTGTTCCACAAACCAGATCTAAACACTAATGCTTGTGGTGCCTGACCTAAGCCTCGTGACGGTTTGACCAGAGCTCCCACATAAACCGGGTTCTGACACCAAGATCGAGAAACGGTCTCGGGGGCAGGGCGCTGGGTGAGCCAAGTGAAAGCATATCCTCAATCATCGGGTTATCCCGCTCAGTCGCCATATCAGCCGCCAGAATGCCGCCGAATGTACCTTTCGTAACACCCACAGCATTTTGACAAACCGCAGACCAGATATTAGGCGCCAGTTGTCCGAAACCGGGTGCGCTGTTGCTGGAAAGGCAGACAATCCCGCTCCAGGTATGTTCCATGGTCACATCCGGCAGGTTGGGGAAGCGCTCATCAAACAATTGCTTGTGCCGGGCTGCAACTTTCAACCGGTCCTGTTCCGTCACCATCTGATTTGGATTGAAGTTCAACCCTTGCCGGATGAGGATACGATGATCATTGGTGTATCGCATGGTAATGCCCGCAAAAGCGTTGGCGGGCGTGAGACCCCACGGCTTGTCGACCCCATAGGCAGCCCGTTCTTCCTCTGTGAGGACACGACTCAAACTTCCCCAGGCAACAAGGTGAAGGAAACGGTTTTTGTAAAAGCCGAACTGTTCTGAATAGCCATTTGCCGCAAGGATCATTCGGGGAGCGCGCAACGAACCGTTCTCAGTGGTGAGCTGGACGCCGTTTTGATACTCAGCCTGAATAACAGGGGAGTTTTCGTAAAGCGTCACATTGTCCGGAAGACTGTCGGCCAAACCTCTGGTGAGTGCTGCCGGGTTCATCAATGCCCCACCAGGTGTGAAGACAGCTGCGGTGAAGTGATCAGACCCGATGCGGGACTTGATTTGATCAGTATCCAACCACTCAAAGGGTTCACCCAGGGCTTCCAATTCCTTGGCATAAGGCTCAAGCACATCGCGGGTGCCCCGTTCCGAAACCGCAGTGTGATAGCGCCCGTCCAAAGACCAGTCACACTCAATGTTGTGCTCATCAACGGCTGACTTCAGATGATCAATTGCCATGCGCGCCAGACGCATGAAGCGGTGCGAACCTTCCAATTCATCAAGAGACGATCCCACATTGTGGGGAAGGTCGATGGCAAAGCCTGAATTCCTGCCGGAAGCGTTTTCACCGGCAACACCAGCATCTATAAGCGCGATGTGCTGATCCGGACAATTCTCCGCCAGCCGTCTTGCTGCCGCTAATCCGGCATAACCAGCACCCAGAACAATCCAGTCAGCCGCCAAATCACCAGCCAAGCTTGGCTTCGCGGTGCGGGAGGATAGGACACCGCTCCAGCCATTCGTGGCATCTGACTTTGGTAGGCGTTTGATCTTCATGATTGCTCCTCCGCCCAGTTAGCCGGGTGTATGGTGTAGAAAACAAGCGCTGATTTTGAAGTGTAGGTGAGTTTGGTGTTCTTCGGCAACCAGATGCAGTCGAGCGGGCCTGCTTCCAGAGTGCCTGTCGGCGTCTTGATGCTCACATTTCCCTCAAGAACCAGGATCACTTCATCATATTTCACTTCCCAGGGAATTTCCGCGTCGATGAATCTCGCAAAGCCAGTTCCAAGCTGTGTGCCGTCATCGGGGCCTGTAACCACCGTGACCTTTGCCTGATCACCGTACTCAAAACGTGGTGTGAAATGCAGATCACCAAAGGCGATAACTTTTGCGCTTGTCACATTG
>CAWUJF010000146.1:0-7260 GCA_963922405.1 uncultured Hyphomicrobiales bacterium
AGATCAAAACAGATCCAGTTGATCAGTATCGGGTTTCGGTTTCTTGGCTGGCGCTTTTGGTTGAAGCGGTTCAGCCTTCCCGGGTTTTTGAATGTCAGCGTCCGTGTTTGCTACCTTGTTTACCCGGTCACTCACAGCGATCGCTTCAAAAAATCCATCCTCCACCGCGGACATCAAATGTGCCACATCGCGGGGTTCCTGAGTTTTGCAATCGAGCCATTGATCAAAATCTTGAGGTTTGATGACCACGGGCATGCGATGGTGGATATTTCCGATCTGATTGTTTGACTGGGTTGTGAGAATGCAACCTGTATCCATCTCCGAACCGTCTTTACCCATCCATGTTTCAACCAAACCAGCAAAGCAAATAGTCTTATCATTTGACGGCTTTATCCAGTAGGCCTGTTCTGGCAATTTCTTATCCTGCGGTCTGTGCCATTCGTAAAATCCGGTTGCCGGTATTAGTACACGACGATGGCGTAAAGCAGTCTTGAACGACGCCTTTGTGGCTGCTGTCTCTGACCGGGCATTGATTATTAGTGTAAAGTCTGCAGGGTCTTTTACCCAATGCGGAATTAATCCCCATCGCACCAGATTTGCGGACCTGTCTCCCGCAGGATTTATCCCCACCGTCAAGATGGGTTGAGTCGGTGCAATATTATAGCGTGGTGGAAACTCACCGATCTCCACCAAATTCATCAAATCTGCCAGTTCTTCAGGGCTTGCAAGTAAAGAAAATCTGCCGCACATAGAAACTGTCCTGTTAATGTTTTGAATCAAAAACATATCATATTGATTCATGTTTCGAGGACAAGAATCTGTTTTTCAAGAGTTTTTGACGAAGAGTATGATGGAAAAACAACCCCGCAGTGGTGCAAGTGTAATTGTTTTCGATAAAAGAACGAGCCAGATCAAAGTGTTGCTGATCAAGCGTGGGAAACCGCCTTATCAAGGTCATTGGTCGTTGCCCGGAGGCAGTCAGGAGCTTGGTGAAACCATCGAGGAATGCGCTGCTAGAGAAGTGATGGAGGAGACAAATCTGACTATTACCGATCTGAAATTTGCAGGCATAAACGACAGAATCTCCAGAAACGAAAGTGGCGAGATTGAACATCATTTTCTTCTGACCACGTTCAAAACAGATAGCTTCCAGGGAACTCCGCTGGCTTCAGATGATGCTGCGGATCTTGGTTGGTTTACTCACAATGAAATGCAGGATTTACTCACTACTCCCGAAACGCCAAAATTCGTGGGCGATGTGCTTGGGCATGAATTTACCAAGGGCTGATATATGCCTTGTAATGCAATGGCTGAATGCACATAATCATGAACGGAAACAATCACCCAGGAAACGGCAGTTGTCTAAGATACGGTTCAGCTCAAAATTGCTACTGATGCCAGCTATATGCTGCCTTTGGTTCACTGTTTCCGCTGCACATGCTCAACAGCAAGAAACAGCCGAGCCGGATGCACCAAAGGTTAAAATTCTGCCTCCTGCATATGATAATCAGATGATGAGGTTGTCGGAAATTCTGGGTGCTTTGCACTATCTTCGTGAATTATGTGGTGCGAATGAAGGCCAACTCTGGCGCGATCAGATGGCAGAAATGATAGCCAAGGAAGAACCATCCGAAGAACGTCGAGCTCAGATGATTGCTAATTTCAACCGTGGATTTAGGGGATTTCAGGAGACTTACAGGGAGTGCACAGAGTCTGCGATCGAGGCCAATAACCGCTATATTTTCGAAGGAACCAAGCTGTCAGGCGAGATTCCTACCCGCTACGGGCGTTAACTATTAAACCAAACTTTTAGCAATTACCCCTTTTTTTAATCGCAATTTGAATTAAAAATGCCAGTCGATTCAAAGATGTAGTTATGTGTAGGGTTTGGGCGTTGAAAACACACAAATTACCAATGGACCTTGATCAACTCATTGCGAAAGAGAAACGTTCGCTGGTTGGTGAGTATTTTGAAGAGGTCTGGCAAGAGATTACTCAAGACGGTGTTGAAGAACACGTCATTGTTGAGAAGTTCATCGAATGTGGCTTGAGCAAGATCAATGAAAGCCACGGAACCGATGAGGTTGCCCGTATTATCCGCCATTTCAAAGATCTGAGCGACATGGGCGCATTGCCTACCGGAAGAACACTCCAGTAAAGTCCTCTCACCAAGTTTACCAAATTACCCTTTCACTTTGTCCCACAACAGCATAACATCCGCGCGTAAGTGCGAGAGATGTTGTCATGAAGGCCATCACATTTCCAATCCACATCCTTTTCCTGACTGTTTTTTCAGTTCTGGGAACGGTGGCATTTGCTCAAAACGCTAATGAACCTGCATTGGAAAACGAGACATCGCCAGCGGTGGAACAGAAAACAGATGAGCAGGAAAGCTCTGACGCCGCAGCCAATCAGGATGAAGGCAAAGCAATCGTAGACGATGCCGACCGGAAAATCCCCGACGTTTCTTACGATCTTCAAGCCCTACCGTTTTCTACCCGACGCATGCACGAGCTGTTGTTGGAAGCAACTAAATCTGGTGATATTGAGAAGCTGCGACCCTATATCGGCAGCGGTGAGTTCGCCACCCAGTTGTCATTGGGCGGCCCTGATGGTGATCCTATCGAATTTCTGAAGCAATCCTCCGGTGACGATGAGGGTCACGAGATATTGGCAATTCTGGAAGAGATACTGCAATCAGGCTATGTGCGAATGGATCCTGATACGGAGCACGAGGTTTATGTGTGGCCATATTTCTTTGCCATGCCTATTGAAGCTCTGACTGCAAAACAAAAGGTTGAACTTTTTCGAATTGTGACTTACGGCGACTTTCTGGATATGAAAGACTTCGGTGGCTATATATTCTATCGGGTGGGAATATCACCCGAGGGCCGCTGGGAATTCTTTGTTGCTGGAGACTGAGATTTGGACAATTTGATTGAGCATCTGCAAACCCGCTCGATTATTCGCGTTGGTGGAGAAGACGCGGAGCATTTTCTGGAAAATCTTGTGACCTGTAGCGTTGTCGATCTTGATGACGGCGAAGCGAGGTTTGGTGCGCTGCTAACACCACAAGGCAAGATCCTGTTTGATTTCTTTCTGATAAAAATGGGGGATCAATTTCTCCTTGATGTGCATTCGGATTCTGCGGAAACTTTTCAGAAGAGACTTATGTTTTACCGCCTTCGGGCAAAGGTAAACATTGAGGCGGATCCTGCGATGCAGGTCTTATGTACGGCAGGAAACAGCCCTTCAGGAAGCATTGTTACTGTAGCGGACCCTCGTCACCCTGATCTGCCAAAACGTTGCTATGGACAATTCGACACTTCCAGTTCCAGCGAATTTTATGATCAGAAGCGGATTAGCGTCGGTGTTCCTGAGGGTAATTCCGACTTCGAGTATGGTGATGCTTACCCTCATGAAACGCTCATGGATCAATTCGGAGGTGTTGATTTCAAGAAGGGTTGTTATGTGGGACAGGAGGTTGTTTCACGCATGCAACATCGCGGCACGGCAAAGAAGAGAATCATTCGCGTAACCGGAAATGTACCATTGCCGGAAAACTCGTCTGACATACTTGCCGACGGAAAGCCAGCCGGCACTCTGGGAAGTGTGGATGGTAGCTCCGGTTTAGCACTATTGCGTTTAGACCGAGTGAGCAAAGCGGACACGGTTACAATTGACGGTACAGTCGTGACAGCCGAAATTCAGGACTGGGTAAATTTCAGTTGGCCGGAGTGAGGTTCAGTAATGTCCAGCAGTAAGTTACCTCGTGCCTGGCAAAGGATGCTCTCCGGCAGGCGGCTTGATCTGTTAGAGCCCTCTCCTCTGGATATTGAAATCGACGATATCGCTCACGGGCTGGCAAGGGTAGCGCGCTGGAACGGCCAAACGCGTGGAAGTCATGCTTTCAGCGTGGCACAGCATAGCGCGATCGTTTGGCAAATTTTTAAACAACTGCACACAAAAGCCACTCCTGAAGAAGAGTTGGTAAGTCTTTTGCACGATGCCCCGGAATACGTCATCGGCGATATGATTTCTCCTTTCAAATCAGTACTGGGTGAGAGCTATAAGGGCACAGAAGCCCGGTTGGCTGAAGCAATACATCTTAGGTACAGTTTGCCAGCGGTACCGGATACAAAGCTAAAGAGCACGATCAAAAAAGCCGATTCCATCTGCGCTTATTTTGAGGCGACCTTGCTTGCGGGTTTTGACAGGAAAGAAGCCACAAAGTTTTTCGGTACACCCCGAGGATTTACTTCCGATATGTTTGAATTCGAACCCTTGTCCGCAGATGCAGCACAGCAGATGTTTCTTGACGGATTTGAATTGATTGAGCGCAGGAGGCAGAATGCCACATAATCACATAGCATTCCCCTTATGATGATGGCGAAGATCAATAATATTGAAATAGGTCTGAACGCAGCAGTAGTGGCCATGGTCGGGAGTAATCCGGCCATATTACGAGCCTCCAATCCCGAGAATATGGCCGTTGATGCACTTCCCTATGGACAGTTTGATCCAACAAATCATCGAACCATGGAAGAAGGCCTGCGTGAGCTGGCGCAGGCACAGACCGGTTTGAGGCTCGGTTATGTGGAGCAACTATATACCTTCGGTGATCGTGGTCGAACACCGGCAATGGGCGAGGTTTCTGCCCATGTGGTTTCGGTAGGTTATCTGGCATTGACACGGTTGGAAGATAATCCAGATGGAGAAACGTCCTCTGTTGCCGGTTGGAAGAGCTGGTACGAGTATTTTCCTTGGGAAGACTGGCGTGTGGAACGTCCTACTATTCTCGATGAAGTTATCATCCCGGCACTGGTGAAATGGTCGAAGAACCTGTCAAAGGCTGAAATTGCCAAACATGGTCTTGACCCGTTGTCGAGAATAAGAATTGCTTTTGGGATGGATGGTGCGAACTGGGATGATGAACTGGTTCTGGATCGATATGAACTAATTTATTCAGCAGGCCTGGTTCAAGAGGCAGTTGCAGATGGTCGGGTATCTGAAACGGTTGTGCCGATGATGCTTGGGTCCACAATGCAACATGACCATAGACGGATACTTGCAACTGCAATCGCGCGTCTACGTGGCAAGCTAAAATACCGGCCAGTGATTTTCGAGTTGATGCCGGAAGTCTTTACTCTCACGCAACTTCAGCAAACCGTTGAAAGCATATTCGGACGGGCTGTCCACAAGCAGAACTTCAGACGCCTGGTGGAGAATGCAGAACTTGTAGAACAAACAGGTGCGAGCAAACATTCAACCGGTGGAAGGCCTGCGGCTTTATTCAGATTTCGAAGCGAGATACTAAAGGAGCGGCCAGCTCCGGGGTTAAAGGTCGGTCGAAGTTCCTAACTTTGGCTCAACCAACTTAAAGTAAAGAATCAACGCGATCTATTGGCAATCAAATTTTACGATATGAAACATGGCCCTATGTTGATTCTCAGATAAAAAGATTCATGCACTAAAAATAAGAAACCCCGCAACTTTCGTTGCGAGGTCAGTTCTGCTTTTAGGGAGGTTTTTTATTCTGCCGGTTGATTACTCACCACAGTTTCTTGTCCAGCGGCTTCCCGTTTACCATCATTGTATATGGCTTTTACCAATGCAATGCATTGAAGCACCATTACTAGCGAGAACGGTAGTGCGCCAATTACCATTGCGGTTTGGATAGCTTTCAAGCCACCAACCAGCAACAGTGCCGCTACAACGGCGCCCAATGCCACACCCCAGAAAATGATGTGAGGACGGGCCTTGGGGCCCTCATCACCGGCGGCGTTAATTGTATTAACAATCAACACAGCAGAGTCTGCGGTTGTTACAAGGTAGGTCATCAGCAAAATTACGATCATGACCGCCATGCCCCAAGCCAGGAACTCCGAGATTGGTGTCAGCATAAAGGTTGTCATGGCGAAGATCTTGTCGCCGTCGGGAGCCTGGAAGATCACACCATCTTTGACAGATGCAATGTTTCCGGCAGCCAGTTCACCAAGGGTTAGATCAATCGCTGTACCACCAGCCCATGTGAACCAGATAAAGCACATCAGGGATGGAACAATCATCGCACCCAACACAAATTCTCGGATCGTACGACCTTTAGAGATACGTGCCAGAAAGAGACCAACAAACGGTGCGAACGCAATCCACCATGCCCAGTAGAACACGGACCATCCACCCTGCCAGGCTTCCAGTTTAGATGCCACACTGTCTGGGTTTCCGTCACCAGACCACACCACGAAGCTCATGGAAGGAAGGGCAATCAGATAATCCCACAGACCGACAACAAGTGCCTTCAGGCCAAAGAAGGTGGATCCAAACAGTAGGAAGAATGTGAGTAGTGCGATACTCAATCCCATGTTGAGGTTAGAGAGCCACTTAATACCCTTACCAACACCGGACAGAGCCGAGAGGGTAGAAGCACACATGATGACTATGATCGCAACCAGAACACCGGTTGTGTTTGCAGTGCCTGCATCATTCGTTAGACCACCGATCCCGATTCGGGTGAGACCTGCTACAAACTGTTCAACACCAAATCCGAGTGTCTGTGCAACACCAAGGATTGTGGCAACAACCGCTACAATATCAACGATATGGCCAGTTGAACCTGACAGTTTTGAACCGAATAACGGAGTTAGCGAAGACCGCATTGTAAGCGGTAGCCCACGTCGATAACTAAAGAAACCTAACGCGAGACCAGCAATGGCATAACAAGCCCAGGCGCCTAGTCCCCAATGCAGGAATGACCACTTGTAAGCCATTCGCACATTGCCTTCGGTTCCACCTTGGGTAATGCCCTGGATCACCTCCGGATTATTATTAAAGTGATATACCGGTTCGGCTACGGCCCAGGTCAGCATCCCGACCCCGATACCGGCACCAAACATCATCGAAAACCAAGAAAAGTTCGAGAATTCAGGTACATCCGTCTTGGTTCCAAGCTTCAGGCGACCGCCGGTTGGCCATATGGCCAGACCTATACAAATCAAGACGAAAAGCGTCACGGTCCAAATATACCAAGCTCCAAACGATGAAAGAATGAAAGCGTTGATCCCGTTGAGTACTGCGCCTGATTGCTCAGGAAAAGCAATAGCCCAAACGACCAAGCCACCAATTAGCACCTTGGATGAGATGGTCACTATCTGACTGAAGCCTCTATAGAAGCCGCTATCAGCTGTGTCGATAGGTAGCTCCGTTAAAGCTGGTTTAATTTCCATATTTCCCTCCTCCCGCCGCCTGCATGCGTGGGTAACT
>CAWUJF010000147.1:0-7214 GCA_963922405.1 uncultured Hyphomicrobiales bacterium
CATACACCCGCCCAATGATGACTGAAGTTGATGGTACGATCGAGTTCGAAGACGTTGTGGACGGTCTTTCTGTTCAGGAAAATGCCGACGAATCCACTGGTATCACAAAGCGTGTTGTCGTAGACTGGCGTGCTAACCCGCGTGGTGCAGATCTCAAGCCTGCGATTGTCATCAAAGACAAGAACGGTGAGGTTGCCAAGCTGAAACGTGGTGGTGAAGCAAGAATTCTCCTTTCCGTTGATGCGATCCTTTCCGTTGAACCTGGTTCAAAGGTAAAAGCTGGTGACGTTCTGGCTCGTATTCCTACAGAGAGTGCGAAGACCAAGGATATCACCGGTGGTCTACCTCGTGTGGCTGAACTATTCGAAGCACGTCGCCCGAAAGATCATGCTGTGATTGCCACAATCGATGGCACGATCCGTTATGGCCGTGACTACAAGAACAAGCGACGCATCTCCATTGAACCAAACGATTCAACTCTGGAGCCTGCAGAATACTTGATTCCGAAGTCGAAACCGTTCCACTTGCAGGATGGTGACCCAATTGAAAAGGGCGACTACATTCTTGATGGTAACCCAGCGCCACACGATATTCTTGCAATCCGTGGTGTTGAAGCATTGGCATCCTATCTCGTGAACGAGATCCAGGACGTTTATCGTCTTCAGGGTGTGATCATCAACGACAAGCACATCGAAGTAATTGTACGCCAGATGCTGCAGAAAGTTGAAATCACCACACCGGGTGACACCGGACTGCTTGAGGGTGAGCAAATCGATCGCATCGAGATGGATATCCTCAATGAGCGTATGGAAGAGGAAGGCAAACAACCTGCACAGGGTGATCCGGTGCTGTTGGGTATTACGAAAGCCAGCCTGCAGACCCGTTCGTTCATTTCCGCTGCATCGTTCCAGGAAACCACACGTGTCCTGACCGAGGCATCTGTTGCCGGTAAGTCTGATACACTGGAAGGATTGAAGGAGAACGTGATCGTTGGTCGCCTCATTCCTGCTGGTACAGGTGGGGTTATGTCCCGCATGCGTCGTCTTGCAAATTCACGCGATGATATGATCATTGATGAACGTCGCAAGACCGCTGAAGCAGAAGCTCTGATTGAAGACATGAGCGCTGATGTGGGAGAGCCTGCGGAGTAAACCGAAAGGTACCAAAAATCATACTGTTAAGCCGCCCTCCGGGGCGGTTTTTTTATGAAAGTTACCTTTGGTAAACAATTGCAGGGTAACTATGGTGCACGGATTCAAGGGGTGTGACTGATCTGTGTGGCTGAATAGATTAAAAAATTGCCGGTTCGCGAAGATGTTTGATCCCCATTTCGGGGTTGATCCTGATTCAGAAAAAGCAGACCGTTTGAGAGCCAGGCAAATAAGAGCCATGGCACGCTCGACACCGCTCATGATGCTGACCAACGTATTGTGCGGCTTGGTGGTCCTGGTAACACTTTACTCTTCTGAAAACATGCTGTTTTTCGTTGCTTGGGGTACTGCTTTGCTGAGTATGGTTGTCACCTCTATGGTGCATTCTCTCAGGAGAAAAAATCGTAAGTCCGGGATCGTATCGGTCTCACAAAGAGCTTATGACAAAGCAACCAAGGCTGCATCACTTCTTGCAATCATCTGGGCATGTCTGCCCCTGGTGATTTATGCCGATACATCATTGGATGATCGCATTATTCTAGTGGCAGTAATTTGTGGCATGATGGGAGGAGGGGCCTTGGCTCTTTATATGGTTCCCAGGGCCATGTTTCATTGGGTCGGTATTCTGACACTTGGATGCATGGGCTCGCTCATCGGTGTCGGGACTGACGGCAGTTTTGGCGTGCTAGCACTGTTATTGATTTATTCCGCTGCCATTTGCACCGCAGGACACTCAATTGCAGAACAATTTGCGTTCAACGTGATCGCCGAGTTCGAGTTAACCGAGAAATCCGACACCATAGGACTCTTGTTAAAGGACTTTTCTGAAAATGCCAGCGACTGGTTGTGGGAGATTGATGAAACCGGAAGAGTGATAATGGGTGCAGAAGGATTTAGCCGGGCCTTGCGGACGGAACTAATCTCACTCAATCCGCTGGACTATTCGGGCAGCCTAGCTGGCAATACCAAACACGCCATCAATCTTCGTTCTCTGAAAGTAATCAAACAGCATTTTTCATCACAGACAAGCTTTCGAGATATCCTTGTTTCTTCAAGTAGCAATGACAAAAACGCCTGGGTAAACCTGTCTGGAAAACCGAAATACGACAGCAAAGGCATTTTCAAAGGTTTTCAGGGTGTGGCGTCTGATGTAACCGATGCAAAACTCGCCGAGGAGCGGATAGCCTACCTTGCCCATAACGACGCTTTGACCGGGTTGGTAAACCGTGAGAATTTTCACAACGCGATTTCCATGATGGCAGATGACAGATCTCGGGAAGAACCATGGTCCATTATTTATTTGGATCTCGATGGCTTTAAACCTGTCAACGATACGATGGGCCATGCAGCAGGTGATGAACTGCTGACGGAAGTTGCCAAACGACTGCGTGGTTCTGTTAGTGACGAAGATATCGTTGCCCGACTGGGTGGCGATGAATTCGCAATTCTTTCGAAGACCTCCGGAACGGTGTCCGCTTCCACCTTGCAGGCTGAAAAACTCATTGAAGCGCTTCATGAACCCTATGAAATCTCCGGAAAGAAGGTAGAGGTTGGGGCTTCAATCGGTATAGCCCTTGCAGACAGGGAAGAGGTTGATGCCAACGAACTACTGAACAATGCAGACCTCGCACTTTACCGAGCCAAAGCAGAAGGTAAGGGGATTTACCGGTTCTACAAGCATGAGATGGACGAAATCATTAAAGAACGCCGTGCACTGGAAAGCGACCTCTAGAAGGCGTTGAAAAATGATGAACTGTCAATCATGTACCAGCCGCTGGTTCGTGCTGGAGATTTCCGCGTGGTGGGTTTTGAGGCGCTAACCCGTTGGAAACATCCAACCCGAGGATACGTACCCCCATCTGAATTCATCCCAATTGCGGAAAAAGCAGGGATTATCGTTGATATCGGTGACTGGGTAATCAATGAAGCTTGTCGACAGGCTGCCATCTGGCCATCACCCTTTACAGTTTCCGTAAACCTTTCACCTCAGCAATTCCAATCCGGAAAGATTGTTGAAGTCGTGACCGAGGCTTTGATGAGAACAGGGTTGGAACCTTCGCGCCTTGAACTGGAAATTACAGAAGGCCTGTTCATGGAGCGCACAGAAAGTGTCATTTATACACTCAGAGAATTAAAGGCGATGGGTGTGTCCATAGCCATGGATGACTTCGGTACGGGTTATTCCAGTCTGTCTTATTTGCTGCAGTTCCCTTTTGATAAACTAAAGATCGACAGAAGTCTTATAAATGAGCTTGATAATGATCCTGCTACAGTGAATGTACTTGAGGCTATTATCAAACTTGGCAATGTATTGGGCTTGCATGTTCTGGCCGAGGGTATTGAAACCGACGATCAGGCCCGTTTTCTCATCGGCCTCAATTGTAGTTTTTTACAAGGGTATCTGTTTGGTCGACCATTGCTGGCTGATCAGGTCCCGGCTTTTATTCTTAAAAACCTCAAGGAAACTGTAAAGAATCGCGGCCAGACTTTATTCGAAACAGACATCAGTCTGGCAGGTTAAATCTTCCATACAAACTTACTTGTCTGAGGGATGGTTTACACCGTCATGAATCTTGACGGGGCCATAATCAAATGGATTTACGCCTTCTATGCAGGCAATGTTAAATCCAAACTCATTGGGATTGCTTCGTCTTTGATGATGAGTGTAAATCCCGCAGATTTTGCAGAAATAATGTTTGGCTGTTTTCGTGCCCCATTGATAAAGGGAAAGATGCTCAGCGCCTTTTGTTATGCGAAGCTGATCTAGTCTGGCAGTAGCGATGTAGGCACTTTTTCTGCGGCAATACGAACAGTCGCAATGGCTAACACCAACGAAATCGTTTTCCACCTCCACCTCAAATTCCACTGCTCCACAATGACAACTACCGGTTCTTATTGGCATAATTAATCCTGTTTTCAACATCAGGTTTGCAATTAACGAATTACAAGCTATCATAGTTTGCGGGGCGCAATACTAGATAAAATTCGGTTGTCATCATTTTAAGTGAGTGAGTGTAGAGATGAATTCGCGCCCAAAAATTGACAGAAGAAAATTCCTGACATTATCAGTTGCAATGGCATCAGCTTCGCTTGTCTCTGCTTGTTCAAGCACATCCAGGCAAAGCTCTCAGGGGTTGAGCGGTCTTGGTTCAATCAACGATCCCAACGCAAGGCAGGATTTCAATTATTCTCAAGCATATGCGGCAGTGGTAGACACTGAGGTTTCGTTACCTGCGTTCGACTATCAGAAGATGGATGAGAAATATCTTCGTCAATGGGTGAACTTTAGAACCAGAAACAAACCTGGAACTGTAATTGTGGACACATCCGGTCCTCACCTGTTTTTGGTTCAGCCAGGCGGTAAGGCGATACGATACGGCATTGCGGTAGGGCGGGAAGGTTTTGCTTGGCACGGTGACGCCATCATGAAATGGAAACAAAAGTGGCCCACATGGACGCCACCGCCAGAGATGATTGCCAGAACACCGGAGTTGAAAGAATTTGAAGACGGCATGCCTGCCGGTGTAAACAATCCGCTTGGTGCAAGAGCTCTGTATCTGTTTAAAGATGGACGGGACACTTTGTTCCGAATCCATGGAACCAATCGGCCATTCTCAATAGGGAAGGCAGCCTCCAGTGGGTGTTTCCGGATGATAAATCAGGATGTGATTCATCTGTATGAACGCGTCCCGCCAGGCTCTGCGGTTTATGTTAAGCAGAATCTAGATTTGGTCGAAAGCGGCGTCTGATTGAAATTGGCCGTGAAACAAGGATTTTCGGCCGGTTCTATGCGATTTTTGATGAGAATTCGTCAAACGCTCAAAAATTAGCGTTTCCTGCCAATTTGGGGTTGACGTAATCTGAACATTTCCATATACCCGCGCCAACAGGTTCATGTGAGTGAACATGATTTGTGGCGACTTGCCGTGAACAACACGCTCAAACAGAACTTTATACATTGATATAATTGAATACATGACCCATTGGGTCCTCTGTTTTTATGAATGGGGTTCCTGGCAAGCAAGCTTGTGTACAGGAGACCCTTTCTTGCATGGGAAATGCCTCGGCAAATTGCACGGTATTTCTGAACGAAACATGTTTGGCCTTAATTGAACGAATTGGGGTCACAAAATGAAAAGGTCTGGATTGTATGCCTACAATCAACCAACTGGTCCGTAACCCGCGCAAACCTCAGGTTAAGCGTTCTAAAGTGCCCGCTATGGAGGCTTGTCCTCAGAAGCGTGGTGTATGTACACGTGTTTATACAACAACACCTAAGAAGCCGAACTCGGCGCTTCGTAAAGTTGCGAAGATCCGCCTTACAAATGGTTTTGAGGTGATTGGATATATTCCAGGTGAGGGCCACAATCTACAAGAGCACTCAGTGGTCATGATCCGTGGTGGTCGTGTGAAAGACTTGCCTGGTGTTCGTTATCACATTATTCGCGGTGTTCTTGATACGCAGGGTGTTAAAGACCGTAAGCAACGCCGTTCGAAATATGGCGCAAAGCGTCCGAAGTAAGGGTTAGAATAATATGTCTCGTCGTCACCGCGCAGAAAAACGTGAAATCAACCCGGATCCAAAGTTCGGTGATGTGGTTCTCACAAAATTTATGAATTCCATCATGCTTGATGGAAAAAAATCCGTAGCAGAGCGCATTGTATATGGTGCTCTTGATCAAGTAGAAGAGAAAGCCAAGGCTGATCCACTTGAAACATTCCACTCAGCACTGGAAAACGTAGCGCCTACTGTAGAGGTTCGCTCACGTCGTGTTGGTGGTGCAACCTATCAGGTTCCTGTTGAAGTTCGCTCTGAGCGCCGTCAGGCTCTCGCAATTCGCTGGATGATCGCTGCTGCTCGTAACCGCAATGAATCAACAATGGTTGATCGCCTGTCCGGAGAAATCATGGACGCGGCAAACAATCGTGGTTCTGCGGTCAAGAAACGTGAAGATACCCACAAAATGGCAGACGCTAACAAAGCGTTCTCTCATTACCGCTGGTAATTAATAGGAAGTTATTGAGTTAAGGTTTCAGTCTCCCAAGACGCTGTTCCACTAACACAAAGGTTAAGGCAATATGTCCCGCGAATTTGACATCAAGGATTATCGTAACTTCGGCATCATGGCTCACATCGATGCTGGTAAGACGACAACCACAGAACGCATTCTGTATTACACCGGTAAAAGCCATAAAATCGGTGAAGTGCATGATGGTGCTGCAACAATGGACTGGATGGAGCAGGAGCAGGAGCGGGGTATCACAATTACCTCAGCTGCAACCACAACCTTCTGGAAAGGCCGAGACGGCACTTCAAAGCGTTTCAACATCATCGACACCCCCGGCCACGTGGACTTCACCATTGAGGTGGAGCGTTCTTTGCGTGTGCTTGATGGTGCGATCGCGCTTCTTGATGCAAATGCCGGTGTTGAGCCACAAACAGAAACTGTTTGGCGTCAGGCTGACAAATACAACGTGCCTCGCATGATCTTCGTCAACAAAATGGACAAGATCGGTGCTGACTACTACCGCTCAGTTGAAATGATCAAAGAGCGTCTTGGTGGTAAGCCACTCGTGTTGCAAATCCCGATTGGCGCAGAAAGCGAGTTCGCTGGTGTTGTCGATTTGATCGAGATGAAGGCTTTGGTCTGGAACGGTGAAGAGCTTGGCGCGTCATGGGACGTGACAGACATTCCTGCTGACCTCGTGGAGACTGCAAACAAGTATCGTGAAGAAATGATCGAGACTGCAGTTGAAAACGACGAAGCTGCAATGGAAGCATATCTGGAAGGTGATGAGCCTTCAGCGGACAAGCTCCGTGAATTGATCCGTATTGGTACAATTTCAGCTGAGTACTTCCCAGTTTTCTGTGGTTCAGCGTTCAAAAACAAGGGTGTGCAGCCTTTGCTTGATGCTGTTGTAGATTTCCTACCTTCACCTTTGGATATCCCTGCTATCAAGGGTATCGACGTGAAAACTGAAGAGGAAACTGAGCGCAAGGCATCAGATGATGAGCCGCTTGGCATCCTTGCATTCAAAATCATGAACGACCCGTTTGTGGGA
>CAWUJF010000148.1:0-7210 GCA_963922405.1 uncultured Hyphomicrobiales bacterium
CACTTCAACCACGTGACGCACTTCTATCGTACTGCCTTCGCGTTTGAGCTTGCCTGCCATGTTTAACAGACAACCCATGTCTCCGGCCAACATCATGTCCGCGCCACTGTCTTTAATATTTGTTGTTTTCGATTCCACAATCGAGTTCGAGATATCAGAATACTTGACCGAGAATGTGCCCCCGAACCCGCAGCAGGTGGTACAATCTTTCATTTCGGTCAGGTTCACACCTTTGACGGTTTCCAGCAGTTTGCGCGGCTGGCCTGAAATGCCTAGTTCGCGCAGCCCGGCACAGGAGTCATGATAGGTGACGTTTGCAGGAAGGGAAGCGTCAACACTTTCAACTCCCATGACGTCGGTCAGGAAAGAGGTTATCTCAAAAACCTTCTCGGAAAATTTTGATGCTTTTTCGTGCCAGGTGTCATCCCCTTCAAAGAGTTCCGGATAATGTGTCTTCATCATGCCAGCACAAGAACCTGAAGGCAGAACCACATAGTGAAAGCCCTCGAAATTCTTGATGACCTGCATTGCTATGTCTTTTGTGTCCGCCCGGTCGCCGGAATTCCATGCAGGTTGTCCGCAGCAGGTTTGTGCCACTGGCACATGCACAGTGCAGCCGGCATCTTCCAGAAGTTTTACAGTAGAAAAGCCCACATTCGGGCGAAAAAGGTCCACCAGGCAGGTAACAAACAGAGCCACATCGGGTGAAGAATTTTGTTGAGTCATTTAGTTTTCAAACTTCCGGTTTTTATCTTTGAACCCTTTGTCCCAATATGGCGTTGGACCAAAAAGTTCGGCCAGATAATCAATAAATAGGCGTACTTTGGCAGGAAGGTAGGTACGGCTTGGATAAACCGCATAAATACCGATGCCCTTCATACTGACATAGGATGGTAGGAGCCTCACAAGCTTGCCCTGGTCAAGTTCCTCACCAATATCCCAGGTCGAACGAAGCGCAATACCCAGCCCTGCCAGCACGGTTTCTCGTACCACCTCGCTGGAGTTGGTGGCAAGTGTCGATTGAGGTCTGTAGAGGACGGTTCCCTCATTTCCTTCCAGTTTCCATGGCCCCTGATTGTGTGGGGCAATGAGTGCATGGTGATCCAGGTCTTCGAGCTTTTGCGGAACACCATTTTTCTTCAGATATTTTGGGGTAGCGCACAGAATTCTTCGCACCGGTGCGAGCTTTCTAGCCACAAGCGAAGAATCCGGGAGTTCACCAATCCGGATTGCCAGATCAATGCCGCTCGAAATGATATCCACATACTGATCTGACAGATCAAGATTGAGTTTGAGTTCTGGATTGGCGCGCATGAATTTGGGAAGGTGCGGGGCAATATGCATCCGGCCGAAGGAGGTGGGGGCAGAAATTTTCAGCAATCCGCGTGCATCGGAAGAACCTCGGGTCACAAGGTCTTCCGCTTCTTCCACACTTGCGAGGATCGCCACAACCCGCTCATAGAAGGTTTCACCCGCTTCTGTCAGCGATATTTGCCGGGTTGTTCGGTTGAGAAGCCGCGTACCCAAGCGTTCTTCCAGCCTGTTCATCCGCTTGGAAACAACAGCTGGTGATATCCCCATTTCCCGGGCCGCACCAGACATGCTTCCAATTGCCACAACCTGGGAAAAAACTTCCATATCATCAAATTTATTCATGAGGTGTTTTATAAAGAAGTGTTTGCCAAAGACAAAAGGCTTTTGAAAACAAAAAACCCGCCATGAGAGGCGGGTTTCGAAACCTTATTAAGCTGGCGCTTATCCAGAGCTAAACAGATCCAACAGTCCGCGTTTTTCACGCAGTCTGGCCCCAGGACGCTCACCAGGTCCCACAACAACAACTTTACTGCCCAGTTTAACCTGTTCGTAAAGGTATTCCACGTCTTTGTTCAGCATACGAATACAACCGGATGACAGGTTGAGGCCAATTGACCATGGCTGATTTGTGCCATGAATGCGATACAGCGTATCCACATTGCCCTGATACAGGTAAAGCGCGCGAGCGCCGAGCGGATTATCGATACCACCAGCTTGTGTGACCGGAAGGATAATGCCCTTCTTACGCTCACGTTCGCGCATTTCAGCAGGTGGGGTCCAAGTTGGCCACTTCGCTTTACGACGGATTGTGGCATCCCCTTTCCAGGTAAAACCGTCCCGACCTACACCAACACCATAACGCACAGCTTTCTTGTCACTGATGATGTGGTAAAGGAACTTTTCGTCCGTATGGATCAGAATAGTCCCAGGTTTCTGATTTGTGGAAATCGAAACCTTTTGTCTTTTGAATTTGGAAGGAACCCTGCGTTTCGTAATATCGCGCGGTGTTTTCACCTCAACCCATCTTTGATCGATAACATCAAAGCGTCTTTCAGCTTTGGCCCCCGTAATCAGTCCTGGATTTGCCGCAATTACTGTTCCACCCATTAGAACGGTTAATGCTTTGCGTCGTGTCATAGACATAATCTATCCCTCAAATGACCTCACTCTCGAACGTTTCTTATAACCGCAATTTTGTTTTTTTTCAATTAAGCTTTATTTAAAATGTTAATATTCACACAGATTCTTACGTTACGGAAAGTAGCATCGATGGATTCCGGTGATGATATTAGTTTCGATAACGAAAAATTGAGGTGAATCAGCTGGTCGCTCGGTTCAGCAAAATGTTTGTTTCACTGTTCAAAACACCTTTAACTTCACGAACTTTACGCAGTATTTGATCAAATTCGGCCAGACTGGAGGTCTCAATGTGTGCAACGAGATCCCAACTGCCATTTGTTGTATGAAGGCTGGAAATCTCTGGCAGTCTTTTGAGGTGTGAAATAACAGATCTTGCTAAAGGGCCTTCCAGTTCGATCAGCATCACTGCTTTGATTGCATCACTGTCTACCGACGCATCCAATTCCACTGTAAACCGCTGGATAATTCCGGAATTAGTCAGCCGTTCCATCCTAGCCTGAACTGTAGCACGCGAGACATTCAGGCGTGAGGCAAGCGTTGTGACAGATGCTCTGGCATCCTGTTTCAAAGCAGCAATAAGTTGGCGGTCGGTAGAGGTAAGATCAATCATGTTGTCATATTGCGTATTATAGATATCAATATGATATATAATTATGAAATAATAATCAATTTATATAGTATTAATTCATTTTGTATCACCGGACAATAACTTAGGTTTAATCTGGAGATAGAAATGTCAGTCGAATGTTGTCTCGTGGGCGTTCCTGTGCAGGCCGGCACCCGCGAATCCGGTTGTTTGATGGGGCCTGACGCCTATCGTACGGCCGGACTGGTTGCTGAACTGGAACAACTTGGTCACAAAGTTCAGGATCTGGGTAATCTTCACAGATATGATTCCGGTGAAATGGAACATGACAATGCGTCCATCCACAGCCTGAACGAAATTGTGGGTTGGGCTTCAGCAATCGGAGACACAGCTTACCAGATCGCAAAGGAATCACGGTTTCCCATTTTCCTCGGTGGAGACCACAGTCTTTCCATCGGGTCGGTTCCTGGTGTGACCAAAGCCTCCAATGAAGCCGGCAAGGAACAATTTGTAATCTGGCTGGATGCGCACCCCGACTTTCACACGCTCGACACAACGCAAAGCGGTAACCTGCATGGCACACCGGTTGCCTATTTTACGGGAAGGCCTGGTTTTGAAAATTTCTACCCGGAGCTCAAAGCACAGGTCCCGCCGCAAAACGTCTGCATGATGGGGATCAGATCTGTGGACGATGCGGAACGAAAAATGCTGACCTGCGATCAGATCGAGATTTATGACATGCGGGCTATTGATGAAAACGGTGTGGCAGCCCCGTTGCGCGCATTTCTGGAAAAAGTTAGAGAAGCTGATGGCGCATTGCATGTGAGCCTGGACGTGGACTTCATAGATCCTGACCTTGCTCCCGCGGTCGGCACCACAGTTCCCGGCGGCGCCACGCTTCGTGAAGCGCATCTGATCATGGAAATGCTTTGTGATAGCGGCCTGGTCACATCTCTCGACATGGTAGAGTTAAACCCTTTTCTCGATGAACGCGGGAGAACCGCAAAAATGATGGTGGACCTGTGTGCAAGCTTGCTTGGCCGCAAGGTCTTTGATCGACCCACAAGGAGTTACTGATGGAAGATATGGCCGCTGTTTCAGAACAAGTTGAATTTCAATCCACACAAGCAGAGCAGGATACAGAAATGTCCAAAGATCCGAGTTTACAACCTTCCGCCCTGGCGCTGGTACCCTTTGTGAGCGTCGACAATATGATGAAGATCGTCAACACCATTGGTGCTGCTAAGATGATTGCCGAGATCGCGTCGTACATCGAAGCTGATTTCAAACGCTGGGACCTGTTTGATAAAACACCACGTGTGGCTTCTCACTCCAAGGAAGGGGTGATCGAGTTGATGCCCACCAGTGACGGTGAAACCTACGGCTTTAAATATGTGAACGGGCATCCGGCAAATATGGCTCGCGGCTTTCAGACCGTAACTGCCTTCGGCCTGTTGGCGCGGGTGGACAATGGTTATCCTGTTCTCCTTTCGGAGATGACCATTCTCACCGCTCTGCGTACAGCTGCCACATCAGCAATCGTTGCCAAATACCTTGCTCCGGAAAATTCAAAGACCATGGCCATGATCGGCAATGGAGCCCAGTGCGAATTTCAGGCTTTGGCATTCAAGGAGGTCTTGGGAATTGAAACCGTCAGGCTCTATGACATTGATGAAGCAGCAACACAAAAAGCTGCCAGGAACCTCGAACATACGGGTCTGAAAGTGGTTTCCTGCTCATCTTCACAAGAAGCCGTTCAGGGTGCGGAAATCATCACCACATGCACAGCTGACAAGCAGTATGCCACAATCCTGACGGACAACATGGTGGGATCCGGTGTCCACATCAATGCGATAGGCGGGGATTGCCCCGGCAAAACCGAGTTGCACAAAGATATTTTGCTGCGGTCTGATATCTTCGTGGAATATCCTCCTCAGACACGGATTGAAGGCGAGATCCAGCAATTGGATGAGGATCATGCGATTACTGAAATATGGCAGGTTATGACAGGCAAAGCTGCTGGACGCATTTCCGACAAACAGATCACTCTTTTTGATAGCGTGGGTTTTGCCACTGAGGATTTCTCAGCCCTTCGTTATATCCGCGATCAGTTGGAAGAGACCGGGCATTATGTGGAACTTGATATGCTGGCAGACCCTGATGATCCACGCGATCTGTTCGGCATGGTGCAAAGAGCAAAAACCGCATAATGGGCAGCAGGATGAGCTTTCCTGCTTGACCCTGACCGGGTGCCATCATAAACAGGCCGTATGACAAATACTGCTTCTAATCTGCCTGATCACATGCACCCGAAACGCTCGTTTCAGGGGCTTATTCTTACCCTCCATTCCTACTGGGCGGAGCGTGGATGCGTGGTCCTGCAGCCATATGACATGGAAGTGGGTGCCGGCACATTTCACCCGGCTACCACATTGCGCGCTTTGGGTCCCAAACCATGGAAAGCAGCTTATGTGCAACCGTCACGTCGCCCGACAGATGGAAGATACGGCGAGAACCCGAACCGGCTGCAGCATTATTACCAATATCAGGTTCTGCTGAAACCCTCGCCGCCTGACATTCAGGACCTTTATCTTGGTTCTTTGGATGCAATTGGCGTTGATGCCTCGTTGCATGATATCCGCTTTGTGGAAGATGATTGGGAAAGCCCAACGCTCGGTGCGTGGGGGCTTGGCTGGGAAGTGTGGTGCGATGGCATGGAAGTCTCGCAGTTCACATATTTCCAACAGGTATGCGGTTTTGAATGCTCACCTGTTTCAGGCGAATTGACCTACGGCCTCGAGCGTCTCGCCATGTATGTTCAGGATGTGGATAATGTCTATGATCTGAATTTCAATGGTCTGGAAGGCGATGATAAAGTCACCTACGGCGAGGTTTTCCAGCAAACCGAGCGTGAATATTCGCGCTGGAACTTTGATGTGGCAGATACAGCAACTTTGCTCAAACATTTTGAAGACGCCGAATCGGAGTGCCGCCGGATCTTGGAACAGGACGAGATTGATCCGAAAAACGGCAAGTCAATTGTGATGGCTCATCCTGCCTATGATCAAACCATTAAAGCTTCTCATGTATTCAACCTGTTGGATGCGCGCGGTGTAATCTCGGTAACTGAGCGCCAAAGCTACATTCTAAGAGTCAGGGAACTGGCCAAGGCGTGTGGAGAGGCATTCCTGAAAACCGAAGCAGGCGGCGCAAACGTCTGATTTCCTGATTGAGTTCCAGGCGTTACTCTAACGTTTACTTCCGTGCCCGGCGCTGACGGTCGATTTCACGAGCCATCTTTATCATTTGCATTCTTGCTTCAATCGGCGGGTTGGTTTCTTTGGCCAACTCCCGTCCTGCTATTTCCAGCATTGCTGATACTGTGATGCCATGGACTGCACAAAAATCGTGCCACCCCTTTGCCGAAGTCTCTGATATTTTTGCTGAAAGCACCACACGTACTTCTGATTCAGATTCGGTTTCCAAAATTTTCTCCCAAGAGTCCCACCCCAATATTCTTTCAACAGGAATTATATTTCAATACCTACACACGGTTTTTACCAAAAAAACTAGTTGGTGCAAGGTGCAACTAGTTGCAATTTGTAGAAGCTTCGTATAGAGGTCGGATTAGTTGAGTAAAGTACGGTAAGATATTTGGCGTTTGTGTTTGGAAGCTGGGTCCGGCACCAATGCCAAATAACTGTCAGGATAGTTGTTTTACAGGCTGGTATTTGTGAAATGATTGGCTGATGGTTGCCAGGGGCGTATCCCGCATGTTTAGGGCTTTTTCTGTGGGGCATGCCCCTGGCATCTGATCACTTAGATAAGAATCTCCTCAAAAATTTCCTGAAAATCGATTGTGATTCCCGCTTTCTAACCTGGAGTTGGAAACCATCACGCATTACTGTTCGACTAAGGGATTGTAATTTCAGAATTTTAAAAGTTCTTGTTTTGTTCTCTTTTTGATGATAGGAATATTTTCATCTAAGAGGGAGAATCAGATGCTCACTGCACAAGAAAAAAACTCGAAAACAATAAAAGCACATGAAAGCTACATGGATGGATCTGTCATTGCTCGTGGACGCGACACCAGTTCAGATAAACTGCGCCGTGAACCGGGAAATCTGATCAGAGGGCGTGCCGGAAGGCTTAATCCTTCAAGCCGGTTTG
>CAWUJF010000149.1:0-7188 GCA_963922405.1 uncultured Hyphomicrobiales bacterium
ATTCAACTGAGCCACTTCAACAGATTTGCGAATGGCATTTTCCACAATCAGATATGCTTTTTCCTCATCAGCCGCAATTTCATCACGCACAGCAAGATCAATCTGCGGTATCATGATTGTTCGCCTCTTTCTTTTTATGACCAGCCTTGTCATAGGCTTCGACAATATCGGCAACAAGGCGGTGGCGTACCACATCTTCCGCCTTGAATCGGATTTTGCTGACACCTTTTATCTTGTTGAGTATATCCAAAGCCTCAACCAGACCGGATTTCACACCTTTCGGCAGATCGATCTGGCTGGGATCACCAGTAATAATCATGCGTGAATTCTCACCCAATCGGGTCAGAAACATTTTCATCTGCATGCTGGTTGTATTCTGTGCTTCGTCAAGGATCACAGCCGCATTTGACAGAGTTCTGCCACGCATAAATGCAAGCGGAGCAATCTCAATAACACCAGAGGTAAGCTCACGTTCGACCTTATCGCCAGGAATCATGTCATATAATGCGTCATAAAGAGGCCTCAGATAGGGATCCACTTTATCCTTCATATCGCCGGGAAGAAATCCAAGCCGTTCTCCGGCTTCCACTGCAGGTCTTGAGAGTATAATCCGGTCAATTGCACCACGTTCAAGCAATGCTGCAGCATAGGCAACTGCAAGATAAGTCTTACCGGTACCCGCTGGCCCGATACCGAATACCAGTTCACTGCGGTCCATCGCCCGGATATAGGCATCCTGCGTTGGTGTACGTGCCTGAATGACCTTTTTACGGGTGCCAATTTTAGCCATCGACAGAAGATTTGATTTTTCCATATCAGGAAGTGACAGCTGATTATCGGCAGACGCCATGCGGATAGCTCCGTCCACATCACCTGATTCAATCTGGTCACCAGCTTCCAGTCTGCGATATAAGTGCTCAAGTGCAGCCTGCGCTTGTCGCGTTGCTGTACTTTCACCTTTCAAACTCACTTCATTTCCCCGGGCAGCTGCTTCGATATCCAATTGTTGTTCCAGCATGGCCAAATGCTGATCAAATTGTCCGTAAAGTTGTGAAGCGAGATGGTTATCGTTGAAATTCAGGACTATGTGCTGCATTTCGTCATTAGCGGGTGAAGTTGATGATTGATTTTTCTTTTTTAACTTCTTGCTCAAAAACGGCTCCTGTTTCGTACCATTTAATGTCCGGTTTCTGTTCCCAACAAGCTGTTTGGCGCAGCATCAACAATTTTAACTTGAACCATATCACCAGGTTTGCCAACACATTCTTCAACTACTACTGACTGCAACCATGGGGAACGGCCAATGATCTGACCGGCTTTCCTCCCGGGCTTTTCGAGCAAAACAGTCATTGTTTGCCCGACACAGTTCTTGTTGAAAGCAAGCTGTTGCTCATTCAAAAGTGTTTGAAGCTTTTGTAGTCGTTCAGATTTTATCGATTCCGGTACTTGATCGGTCATATCCGCGCCGGGTGTGCCTGGCCTTGTCGAATATTTGAAAGAAAAGGCAGACGCGTATTTCACTTTTCGCACCAGTTCCATCGTGTTTTCGAAATCTTCTTCGGTTTCTCCCGGAAATCCTACAATGAAATCCCCGGAAATGGCCATATCAGGACGTGATTCTCTCATTCTGTCTATGATGTAGAGATAATCCTCGACACTATGATGACGATTCATCGCTTTGAGAATGTTGTCGGATCCTGACTGAACAGGCAGATGGAGATAAGGCATGAGACAATCGATTTCGCTGTGTGCGTTGATAAGAGCCTCATCCATGTCCACCGGATGACTTGTGGTGTATCTCAGCCTTTCCATTCCATCAATTTTGGCCAACCGATGTAAAAGCTCGCCCAAGCCCCATTCACGACCATCGTCACCCATACCATGCCAGGCATTCACATTTTGTCCTAGCAGGGTGATTTCACGTACACCTGCGGCAACCAGGTCCTCGGCTTCATCTACTATCTGGCGGACAGTTCTCGATACTTCAGCGCCGCGTGTGTAGGGCACCACACAAAACGTGCAGAACTTGTCGCATCCTTCCTGGATTGTCAAAAATGCAGCAACACCGCGTGATTGGGTTTGTTTTTGCGTAGCCTTCGGCAGTTTGGCGAATTTCTCTTCAATTTCGAAGTCGGTTTCCACCACACGCGCACCATTGTTGGCTTTCCGGACAATATCTGCGATCCGATGATAGGTCTGCGGTCCGGCAACCAGATCCACGGAGCCAGCGCGCTTTAAGATTTCTTCTCCTTCGGCCTGCGCAACGCACCCGGTCACACCAATGGTCATTGGACGGTTTGTATTTTCACGCTGTTCCTTAAGCTTCCTGATGCGGCCAATTTCTGAGTAAACCTTTTCAGCGGCCTTTTCCCGAATATGACATGTATTGAGCAATACCAGGTCAGCATTGTTCATATCATCCGTTTTCTCATAGCCGTCTGCCTCAAGCGCATCTTCGATACGGTTTGAGTCATAAACGTTCATTTGGCAGCCATAGGTTTTGACAAAAACCTTTTTTGACTCACTATAATTTTCACTCATCGGAGTTCTCTCAATTCGATCAGAAGTCACACTTTGATCTCAACTTTTGAGGGTTTTATCCCCTTTGCACTGAATTGAAAACCATTCATTCACTACGAAGTGGTTTCAACGGCATTTTCACGCTGATATAAGGATTTCACGAACATTGTCCGGACACGGGTATAGGCTTCATGGGATACTTCCTGACGTTTGGAGCCATGTTCAAATAGAATTGGTTCTCCAAATGTGACTTCCACATCCCATGCACCAAGGCGCATCATATTCAATGCATGCCCGCCAAGCGTCATATCGCCATACCAGGCAATTTTGGTTCGGGTAAATCTTCCCATTGGCATTCCATGCAGGTTTTTATATGCAATGGATACCGGTTGAATTGCCACATGCTCCACATCGTCATCAGATAAGGCATATTTGGCAGCGCCGAACATTGAGCTTTTAAATCGGTTCAGTCGATTACCGTTGCCAGTCGTACCCTCCCCAAACAAAACCATGGCATCACCTTTCAGTATGCGTCCGGTCACTTCCTTTGCCTGGTTAGCCACATCGCGCTTGTTGTCTCTGGCAATGAATACTGTTCGTTGCAATCGAGCCATAAAGCCTGCACCTGGCATCTCTCCGACTTCACTCTTTGAAATAAAAGAGAGTTCCATGATGCTTCCCAAGACAGGGATATCCACCCAAGAGATATGGTTTGCTACAATGATAAGGTGTTTGTTCTCAGGCGCTGCGCCGGTTACCGTCACTCTCACGCCCACTAACCACATGGCCAGACGATGCCAGTAAAGCGGAATTCGACGGCTTATTGGCAAATTCAACGTCAGGGCAATAAGTTGGAAGGGCATTAGGACGATTGTCACAACCACCAGTATGAACACAACAAAATAAAGCTTAAGTCGCTCAATCATTCAGCTTCGTCATCACCCTTTATCGGTACGGCATAAAGTTCAAGGCGGTGATCGACCAGCTTATAACCCAAATCACGCGCAATTTTCTCTTGCAAACGCTCAATTTCAGCATTTGCAAATTCAATTACGTTTCCGGTTTTCAAGTCGATAAGATGATCATGGTGATCTTCTGGAACAATCTCGTACCTCGCCCGACCGTCCCTGAACTCGTGTCTTTCAATGATCCCTGTTTCTTCAAGCAGTTTTACTGTCCGGTAGACAGTGGCAATTGATATTTTTTCATCAATTTTAGAGGCCCGCATGTATAAATCTTCCACATCTGGATGATCGTCCGCCTCCTGAAGTACTTGCGCGATTACCCGTCGTTGCCCGGTCATACGAAGGCCAATTTCAACACACCTTTCTTCAAGCGACATGCGAATTAACTACCTTTCTTTACTGGGCAAATACTCAAGAACGCTTTGTATTTAACTAACGAAGTTCCAGTCGCATGACAAGCGCGGTTGAGTGTTTGGCCTCGCCATCACTGCCAGACGCGTAATATCCCTTTCGTTCAGATACCTGTTTAAATCCCATTTTCCTGTAAAGTGATGTGGCTGCAAAATTGGTTTCATCCACATCCAGAAACAAAGATTCTGTACGGTCAAACTGAAGCTTTCGCACAACCGCATCCATTAACATTCGGCCCATACCTTTACGACGGTTCTTTGCGGATGTGGCAATAGTCAGCACTTCAGCTTCATCGGCAACCTGTTGAATGAGCGCGAAACCCAGAATTTTCCGCTTTTTCAATTTCCGGTCTCTGATCACAAAACAGAAATTGGTTTCCTTGGCGATGAGGACTTGAAAATCACCATTGCTCCAGTTCCGCTCAAAACTTTCTGCATGTATTCCAGCTAGTTGTGAAAGGTCATCAGGTTGAGCCAATTCGACAATCAAATTCCGTTTGTCACCGTATCCGAAAAATGAAGTCAACATTAGTTATGCTCTTGGAAGCGTAAAGCCCATCTGCGATTTTGCATCTGCTCCGCGCAAGTAAAGGGGGTCTACAGATGAATTGTCAACCGGTTTTGTGCTTGCGATTTTACAGATCAATTCAATTGGGACAGCACCCTCGCGGTGGACTACTTTATTCTTGAGGCCGTAATTTTCTTCGAGAATTGGCACAGCAGAACCACAAATTGCAAAATTTTGTTCCAACAAGATCCGGTTGATATCCTCCAGCTTCCTGATTTCGCTAACGCCAGTCGGCCATTTGCAATAGGCCTCATCGCGTCGGGCATCAAGGATAGTTGCAAGTTCACCGTCAAATCCCATCTGAAACGCAAGGGCTTCACCGGCATCAAGTGTTGAAACGCCAACCACATCAACATTTAATGAAAGTCCTAAACCTCTGGCAGCTGCCAAACCCACGCGGACTCCCGTAAAACTGCCAGGTCCAATGGTGACACCTACCCTTGAGATATCTGAATATTCCAAACCCGAAGCTTTCAGGCATGCTTCAATTTGATCGAACAACAGCTCTGCGTGCCCACGGCCAATATCGCTGGTTTGTTCGGCGATCACTTTTTGCTCGGTAGCATCATAGACGCAAACCGCACATAAATGTGCTGAGGTATCAATTCCAAGCAGGATCACGTTTGGCTGTTTGGGTTAGACGTAGACACCAACTGGCTCAACTTCCTTCACTTCTGGAATGAAGTGTTTGAGAAGGTTCTGAATGCCATGTTTCAAGGTTGCAGTGGAGGATGGGCATCCAGCACAAGCACCTTTCATGTGCAGATAGACGATACCATCTCTGTATCCGTGAAAAGTAATGTCACCACCGTCTTGAGCAACAGCAGGTCTTACGCGTGTATCAAGCAACTCTTTGATTGTGTTAACAATTTCAATATCGGCTTCTTCGAAATCCTCTTCTTCGGGCGCCAATTGAGTGCTATTATCGGCCATAACTGGCTTTCCGGTCACAAAATGCTCCATGATGGTGCCCAAAACCGCAGGCTTCAGGTGTTGCCAGTCAAATCCGTCATCGGGATTACCTTCACGTGTTACCGAAATAAAGTCGTATCCGAAAAACACGCCAGCAACACCTGGAATCCGGAACAATTGTGATGCCAAAGGAGATTGTTCTGCCTCCTCTTGTGTGAGGAATTCAGCAGAACCGCTAGGAAGCACCTCCACACCGGGTAGGAACTTCAATGTCGCAGGGTTTGGTGTTGCTTCTGTCTGAATAAACATATCACTCTCCATGGAGGAAGATTGGAATTATTCTAAAGTAATGCCTGAATACGTTTAAATCAAGTCACACTATCGATATCTTCAAAGGTCATTGCACCGGGCACAACAATCACAGGAATGGGGTAAGTTCCACCATTTGCTGACAGAGCACCCACCAGTGGACCAGACCCGTCAGCTCCATCGCCAGCAGCCAACACAAGCGCTGCAATATCCTGATCTTCTTCAATCAGGCTTTGCAGTTCCTCAATGGTTTTGCCTTCTCGGTACACCAGTTCTGGATCGATACTGCCATGTTCACGACTAAACTGAGCATACTTGTGAAGAGCGGCTTCACCGTTCTCCCGGGCTTCAGCTTTCATGATCTCTTCGACACCGATCCAGTGCTGAAAACTCTCCGGCTCAGACACATAAAGAAGGGTAAGGCCACCACCAACTTTTGTGGCCCGCCTTTCCGCGTACAAAACCGCTTTTTCACACTCGGTTGTACCGTCAACAACGCACAAAAACTTACGTTTGTGACCTTCTTCGTTGACAAGTCTCTTGCTTACCATTTGATTTTACGCCGCCTTTTATTAGTTATCACAAGCCTACACCACGACGATCAACCAAGAAAGCCGAAAATCTGACGTACTTCACGCATGGTTTCCTGAGCAATGACTCTGGCACGATCAGCACCATCTTTCAGCACACCATCCACATATGCAGGATCATCCATCAATCTGCGCATTTCTGCATTTATTGGTGACAATTTTTCAACGGCAAGCTCTGCGAGCGCGGGTTTGAACGTTCCAAATTGCTGACCGGCATACTCTGAGATCACGGACTCCTTCGAAACATCAGCAAGTGCAGCATAAATTCCCACAAGATTGGCAGCTTCCAAACGGTCTTCAAGTCCGTCAAGGCTTTCAGGCAATGGTTCGGGATCCGTTTTTGCCTTTCTGATTTTCTTTGCAATATCGTCTGCGCTGTCAGTCAGGTTAATGCGGGACATATCAGAGGGTTCTGACTTGGACATCTTCTTGCTGCCATCCCGTAAGGACATGACCCTGGTTGCCGGGCCTTCAATTACCGGTTCAGTGATTGGAAAGTATTCTTCCCCAAAACCCCGGTTCTTGATCTGCTTGGCAAAATCATGATTGAACTTGGTCGCAATATCACGAGTGAGTTCCAGATGCTGTTTCTGGTCATCGCCCACTGGCACATGAGTTGCGCGATATAACAAAATGTCTGCTGCCATCAGGTTTGGATATGTAAACAAACCAACGGATGCGTTTTGGGCATTCTTACCCGCTTTTTCCTTGAATTGTGTCATTCGCTGCAACCAGCCCATTCTGGCAACACAATTAAACAACCATGCAAGCTCAGCATGCTCTTTCACCTGAGACTGATTGAATACAATGTGCTTAACGGGATCAATTCCAGATGCGATAAACGCGGCCGCAATTTCCCTAGTTTGCGCTTTCAACTCTTCCTGGACCAGATCAGCGGTCACCGCATGCAAATC
>CAWUJF010000150.1:0-7150 GCA_963922405.1 uncultured Hyphomicrobiales bacterium
CTGGTGGGCACTAAGTTGAATTGATGTTCAAATCGAACTGTCCTTGCTGAATTCTTACATTTTCCATATAGCTATGCCCTGCCAGTCGGCCGGGTGATTGCTGCTGCATGTCTTGAAAAAGCGCAGTGGAGGAAAGTCCGGGCTCCATGGAAACACGATGCCGGGTAACACCCGGCTGGGGGATGGCAACATCTACCCAAGGGAAAGTGCCACAGAAAGCAAACCTCCCCGACATGTCGGGGGAAGGGTGAAAGGGTGGGGTAAGAGCCCACCGCGCGCGCCAGCAATGGCCGCGGCACGGTAAACCCCATCGGGAGCAAAACCGAATAGGGACAACAGGCCTGCTCACGCAGGCAAGCGCGTTTTCACGCTGGTTGTCCGGGTGGGTTGCGTTGAGGCGGCAGGTAACTGGCGTCCCAGATGAATGATCACCACGTCTTTGGCTCTCGGGCCAAAGGCCATACAGAACCCGGCTTACAGGCCGGCTGGCGTTTCTGAACCAGCATCTCAAATAGGTAATTTCTTAACGATGGGTACCTACAATCATCCGCGCTACGCTTGAAGTGACTCGCCTTGCGACCGGGTGCGGATTTGGCGTAAATCTCCATGAAAATGCAGTAAATCCCATTGACACCCATGCTAGCCCATGATATCCCATATTTACGATTTATTAGTATTTGCGTAACGCGACGGGGGAAGGTTCGTTTGCTGGGGTAGCTTTCTTTTTCGGGTGCTGAAAGGCGGGGTATGGGTCGGTTCCTATCGAACACGATCAACAAAGTTGACAAGAAAGGGCGGGTCTCAATCCCTGCTTCATTCAGGCCAATTTTGGGGGATACCAGAACGCTCTACACACTGATGTCTGTCGATTTGCCCACCGTGGATGCGGGCGGGGTGGAGTTAATCGAACGGCATGAGGAGCAGCTTCAGCAGATGAATCCTTTGTCGAAAGAGTATGAGTTGTACTCCTTTGTGTTGCACGGGGATTCTGATGAGTTGAAAATCGACGGTGAGGGGCGTGTGCTGATCACCGAGACCATCAGAGAGCAGACCGGAATAACAGATCGAGCGGCCTTTGTGGGCCGGGGGCACTTTTTTCAGATCTGGGAACCGGAACGCTTCCTTGCTTATCGTGAAGAGGCAAGGAGAGAAGTTGCAGAAATGCGGCGAGCGTTAAGTGGCGTTAAGTAAACCAGAGTAAATGATGTTCCAGATGCACCGGAGGGTGCTTGAGATTTGCGGGGGAGCAAGGGGTTGATGAATAGCGATATCAACGGTGATGTTGCAGGCGGACCTGTTCGTCATATCCCGGTGATGCTCAACGAGGTTCTCGCGGTTCTCAAGCCTTCCTCCGGGCAGTCTTTCATAGACGGCACGTTTGGTGCAGGTGGATATTCTTCCGCCATTCTGGATACAGGGGCATCGGTAATCGGCATTGATCGTGATCCTGATGCCATAAGAGACGGGGCAGGGCTTGAGCGCAAAAGCGCGGGGCGGCTCAAGCTCGTTTCCGGTGAGTTTTCAAAGTTGGATGAAGTTGTGGAAGGTCAGGTTGACGGCGTTGTGCTCGATATCGGGGTCTCTTCCATGCAGCTTGATCAGGCGGAGCGGGGATTTTCTTTCAACAAAGACGGGCCGCTCGACATGCGCATGGCGCAAAGCGGGGTTTCTGCGGCAGATGTGGTCAACCAATGTGCGCAAGCAGATCTGACCCGCATCATCGGTTTGTACGGAGAAGAGCGCAAAGCGTCTCTCATCTCCAAGGCGATTGTTTCGGCAAGGTTGAATCAAGACTTTAACTCCACGCTTCAACTTTCTGAATTAATTGAGAAAACTGTTGGAAGAAAAGCGAAAGACAAGATCCATCCGGCAACGCGGACATTTCAGGCGCTACGGATTTTCGTCAATCAGGAGCTGGAACAGCTCGGTCGCGCACTCTTTGCGGCAGAACGGATTTTGAAGGCGGGCGGGCGTCTGGTGGTGGTCACATTCCATTCGCTGGAGGACCGAATGGTCAAATTATTCTTCAAAGACCGTCTCAGTATGGAACAAGGTTCGCGGCATTTACCAATGGTAAAGCATAATGATGCAACATTCGAGATACGCGGAAAAGCTTTGCTGAAGGCCAGCGAAGAAGAAGCGACGAGAAACCCGAGAGCCAGATCTGCCAAATTGAGATGGGGTGAACGCACCCAGGCAGAGGCGCGAGGGGATGATATGGCAATTTTCGGCCTTCCGAACCTGGCATCGATTGGTTCGTTAAGACCTACAGGAGTTAGCTGATAATGCGTTTTGCGCCGGTACTTCGCAGTTTTGATCTGGTCATGATCGTGGTGTTGCTTGCGGTTGTGGCCTGGACCTTCAAGGTCAAGCACGATTCACAACGTGCTCTTGATGAGGTGGCGGCACTGCAGCAGCAGATCAATAATGAGAAAAACGAGATCGATCTCCTAAACTCCGACTGGAGTTTGCTCACAAGTCCGGCCCGTTTACAGGAGCTGGTGGAGCGGTATGGCGGACAATTGGGACTACAGCCGGTGGAACCGGCGCAACTGGCGGACGAGGCTGGTCTTCCGCCAATACGCGAAGAACTTCTACCACAACAGATAATCAAAGAAGACTTCGCCAATGTGGACAGGGATATAACAACGGGTGGAATTGGGGGTGCTGCTCAATGAGCGAGCAATTAACGATGGCGCCGGACGCCTCAAGGCTTAATCTTGATGGGAAGGGCAAAACGGCCGTAAATCAGGCGCAGTCGCGGGTCATTCTGACCATGTTTGTTGTGGGGATCTTTTATATGGTGATTGTGGGCCGGCTGGTGATGCTGGGCTTCACAGAGGCGGACGCGAAAATTGCTACTCTCGCGCCGGACATCGCAATCACAGCCACGCGCCCGGATATTCGTGACCGCAACGGCGAAATGCTGGCGACGGATATTGTTACGTCTTCCCTGTTTGCAGAACCACGCAGGATTGTGGATGCAGATGAGGCGGTTGAAAAGCTCGTTACGGTTCTCCCTGATCTGGATGTGAAGTCTGTCTATAAGCGGCTTACCAGCAATGCGGGCTTTGTGTGGTTGAAGCGGGAACTTACGCCGCTCAAGGAAAGTGAAATTCTGGCGCTTGGAATTCCGGGCATTGGTTTCAGGAAAGAGACAAGACGTTTTTACCCCAATGGTGAGACAGCCTCCCATGTGGTTGGGCATGTGAACATTGATAATGTGGGTATCGCGGGGCTTGAGAAATACATTGATGACCGCGGTCTCAAACAGCTTCAGAAGCTTGGATTTGCAAGCAATGCGGATCTGGAGCCGGTCAATCTCTCCATCGATTTGCGGGTTCAGCATTATGTGCGTGATGAACTCGCCAAGGCTATGCAGCGCTATCAGGCAATTGCAGCAGGTGCAATCGTGCTTGATGTCCACACAGGCGAGGTGGTCGCCATGTCCTCCCTCCCGGACTACGACCCCAATCGCCCGGTGGATGCGTTGAAGAAAGACCGGATTAACCGCATCAGCAAGGGGCTCTTTGAAATGGGTTCCACGTTTAAGGCGTTCACCACAGCGATGGCGCTCGATAGCGGCAAGGTTACGCTGAACAGCCGGTTTGATGCACGCAAGCCGCTGCGTATCGGTGGTCATACGATCAATGATTTCCATGCCAAGCGGAAAATTCTGAGCGTGCCGGAAGTGTTTATCTACTCCTCCAATATCGGTACTGCCAAAATGGCCGATGTGGTGGGACTTGAGGGGCATCGGGAGTTTTTGCACAGAATTGGTCTTTTGAGCAGAATTCCATTTGAGCTGCCTGAAGTGGCTCATCCAGTGGAGCCCAAACGCTGGCGCAAGATCCATTCTGTTACCATCTCGTATGGTCATGGTGCCCAGACAACGCCGCTTCAAACAGCAGTTGCCGGTGCTGCCCTGATCAATGGCGGAAAACTCATTCAACCAACCCTTTTCCCGCGTTCTCGTGCACAGGCTGATGACCTCGCCAAACGCGTGATATCTGAAGATACCAGCGAGGAAATGCGTTATCTGATGCGATTGAATGTGGAAAAAGGTTCAGGAAAACGGGCGGAAGTGCCCGGTTTCAAGGTGGGTGGCAAGACTGGAACAGCAGAAAAGGTTGTAAATGGCCGCTACTCAAACAAGGTTCGGTTTAACGCATTCCTGTCTGCTTTCCCCATTGATGACCCTAAATACATGGTTTTGGTGTTCATAGACGAGCCAAAACCAGAAAAAGGTAAGCATAGCGCCACAGCTGGCCTAAATGCTGCCCCTGTTGTCAGTAATATCGTGCGGCGAGCTGCGCCTGTTTTGGGAGTAAAACCGGATTTTGGAGAAATTCCGAATCCCTTGTTAATTGCGCAATAGACAGGCAATGTTTACAAGGATTTAATTTGATTCGTATCGGGATGCGCTTTGATGAAATTGGAAAGGATATCTGAACTGGATTTAACTTTCCCTTCCCAGATTTCTTCGCTCTCATTTTCAGGCATAACAGCTAATTCCAAAGAGGTTGAGGACGGGTTCCTGTTTTTCGGCCTGCCCGGTACCAATGTGGACGGGGCAATGTTTGCGAGCCAGGCCGCTCAAGCCGGAGCTTCTGCCGTTATCGTTTCAGACACATCTGAAGACCTGTCGCTGGACATTCCGGTTTGGCGATGTGCGGACCCCCGTCAGGTTCTGGCTTATGCGGCCGCACAGTTTTACCCGCGCCAACCGGAGGTGATTTCCGCGGTCACTGGAACAGCAGGAAAGACATCCGTTGCAACCTTTGTGCGCCAGATCTGGGAGCATGAAGGCAAGGTTGCTGCCAGTCTTGGAACCACTGGTGTTGTGGCGCCGGGCCGCGATGACTACGGTAATCTCACAACGCCAGATCCGGTTTCTCTGCATAAGCTGTTGGACCTGCTTGCCGGTGAGGGAGTGACCCACGCAGCGATGGAAGCTTCATCCCACGGTCTTGATCAACACCGGATAGATGGTGTCAGGCTGTCTGTTGCCGGATTTACCAATCTTGGTCGCGATCACATGGACTACCATCCGACCATCGAGGATTATCTCGACGCCAAGATGAAACTGTTCCGTGAGCGTTTGCCCAAGGGTGCACCAGCAGTGATCTTTGCGGATGATGAGTATTCCGATGCGGCCATTGCGGCTGCGCGTGAAGCGGGTTGTGATGTGAAGTCAGTGGGCAGGCGTGGAGACTTTCTGGCGATCAAGAAGGTGGAGCACCGCCAGTTCAACCAGACCGTAGAAGTGGCGCATGACAATGTGCACCACATGATCAATTTCCCACTGGCAGGTGATTTCCAGATTGCTAACGGACTTGTGGCTGCAGGCATGGCGATTGCAACCGGAACGGATGTGCGAGTGGCATTCGAGGCTTTGGAGAAACTGCAAGGTGCCTCAGGCAGGCTTGAACTTGTGGGGCGAACCGGGGCAGGGGCTCCAGTTTATGTGGACTACGCCCACAAACCCGATGCGCTCGAAAACGTTTTGAATTCCTTGCGACCCTTTACGACGGGGCGCGTGTTAGTTGTTTTCGGTTGCGGCGGTGACCGCGACAAGGGCAAGCGTCCGATCATGGGTGAAATTGCAGACAGGCTTGCGGATGTGGTTATCGTAACGGACGATAATCCCAGAACAGAGGATCCCGCTCAGGTCAGATCAGAAATCATGGCTGCCTGTCCTGATGCGATGGAGATTGGCGACAGGGCTGAGGCCATACAAACAGCCTGTGAAATGTTGAATGAAGGTGATTGTCTGATCGTTGCGGGCAAAGGTCACGAACCTGGGCAGATTATTGGTGACAAAACACTGCCCTTTTCGGATCATGAGGTGGTCAGAACTGCGCTGGGGGATAGTGCGGCATGACATATTTATGGGACACGGATGCAATAATGGCTGCAACCAATGGGCGGCCGATCGGTGAGCTGCCGGAAGGCATTACAGGTATTTCCATTGACACGCGTACCATTCAGGAAGGTGAGGCTTTCTTTGCGATCAAGGGTGACCGGTTTGACGGGCACAATTTCCTGCCTGCGGCCATGAGTGCCGGCGCGGCCTTTGCCGTTGTTGCTCAGAACAAACTTGTTTCTCTGGGCAGTTTGAACATGCCATTGCTGGTGGTTGAGGACGTGCTTGAAGCCATGCGCAGGCTGGCGGAAGTAGCCCGGCTACGCAGTAAGGCGCAGATTATTGCAGTTACGGGAAGTGTGGGTAAAACCACCGTTAAAGAGATGTTGCGCACAGTGCTTTCTGCCTCCGGCAAGGTTCATGCTTCGCTTGCATCCTTCAACAATCATTGGGGCGTGCCGCTAACCTTGGCGCGTTTGCCGGAAGATGCAAATTTTGGTGTGTTTGAAATCGGTATGAACCATGCGGGTGAAATTACGCCACTTGTGAAACTCGTTCGTCCCCATGTGGCGATGATCAATAATGTGGCGGCCGCACATCTGGGAGCCTTTGATTCAATCGATGATATTGCCCGGGCAAAGGCTGAAATTTTCACAGGCGTTTTGCCGGGCGGATACGGTCTGATCAATCATGATGACCGCCGCTACACCCTGCAACGGGATCTGGCGAAGACGGCGGGCATTGAACATTTAGTGTGTTTCGGTACCAAGCGTGGGTCGGATTTCTGGCTCAGGGAAGTGGAACAGACGGCGGAAGGGTCGAGGCTTTCTGTGCGCCATAATGGTGAGGACTTTACCTACGATATCGGTATTCCCGGTGAACACATGGTGATGAACAGTCTTGGTGTGTTGGCTGCGGCTGTATTAGCTGGTGCACCGCGCGATAAAACGGCAGATGCCATGAAGCGGGTTCAGCCCACCGATGGGCGCGGTACGCGATACACAATCGGTGGACCGGGCGCCATGGGCATCACTATCATTGATGAAAGTTACAACGCCAATCCGGCATCTATGGAAGCGGCACTTAATGTGTTGGGTAATTTTGAAGGTGTAGCAACCAAGCGGAGGATTGCGGTTTTAGGCGATATGCTGGAATTGGGACGGCAGTCGAAAAAACTGCATGAGGAATTGGCGAAGCCGATTTCCATGGCGAAAACAGATCTGGTATTTTTGGTTGGTTCGGAGATGGAGCATCTGGCAAAGATTCTCCCGAGAGATAAACTTG
>CAWUJF010000151.1:0-7147 GCA_963922405.1 uncultured Hyphomicrobiales bacterium
TCGCGCTCCAATCAAGCTTGTTAGCGGGATCTCATGCTTACAGGACGAGTACCCTTTCGCTCTTGAACGGCAATCCAGAGCTTGGCTCCAAATGGCTTAACGACAATCCGCCCAGTCATGCAGTAGCGCTAGTGCCTGGTGACTTAACTCCCCGACGTAAACTGGAAAAACCAATTTTCAGCTACACTGAACCTGGTTTTGATCTGCGTCATGGTGGCAGTGTAAAATTGAGGGGTTTCTCTGCGTCAAATTCCTTGCTTAAACTTTCAGCGAAAGCAAGTGAGTTCAAGGTAATTCAGGATGGCGTAACTTGTGACCTGGATAGTATTGTTGACACTGAATGGCACAAGGTTTCCGGTAATTGCAATGACCTACCTGTAAACTCAGATACAGTCATGGAAATTACCGGTGAAGGTATCGTTACAGGAATTCAGGAGGAGTTACCTAATTCAGATATTAACTGGCCTTGGGGCAGTTCAATCGTTTACACATTGAACAGTGGATCAAGGTTTGGTCTGGACTACGACACAATAGAGAGTGGTTTCTCATTTGATTATCTGATTGAAGATTATGTGAAGAGCCCATATTCAGAGACCTATCTTTGGGAAGTTGTTTCCGACCACTCTGGATTGGTATTCCTGTCTCGGAAATAGCATCGAATTTTTCTTCAACAAAATTCGCGTGTGAAGACAAAGGAAAATGGATTTGCTCAAAATACAAAACCTGATAAACAAATCGTGGAATTTGATCGGCGGGGGGCAAAACTAAGAATATTCCACTCGTCTTTATTTTTCGCAACAGACAAGTCTTGCCGGACACAGGTCGCTTTGCAGTTAAACCCTTATCTATCCCGGGAATTCATTGATGATACCCTTTAACAGAGCTTACATTTCCGGAAACGAGCTCGACGAAATTGCCAAGGCCTTGGCAATGCGCACCTTGCAGGGTGACGGGTATTACACAAAGCAATGCCATGACTGGTTCATTCAAAAACTATCATGTGACAGTGCCTTTTTGACGAGTTCCTGTACACTTGCGCTCGACATGGCGGCTGTAGTTGCAGGCTTTGGACCAGGTGATGAAGTACTGGTTCCGGACTTCACTTTTGTGTCTACGGCACAGTGCGTCGCTTTGCGCGGTGCCACGCCGGTATTATGCGACATTAGGCCGGATACTTTAAACCTCGATGAAAATCGCCTTGAAGAGGCAATTACAGACAAAACGCGAGGGATTATCCCCATTCATTATGCAGGTATCTCCGCTGCCATGGATACTATTTGCTCAATAGCTGACCGGCACGGATTGATAGTCATTGAAGATGCTGCACAGGCAATCGGCAGTAAATTTGAGGGAAAGCCGGTTGGAACCTATGGAGCAATGTCTGCGTTCAGTTTTCACGGAACAAAAAACATTCAATGTGGTGAAGGTGGTTTGCTTGCTGTAAATTCTCCAGAATTTACAGACATCTGTGCTGTTGCGTGGGAAAAAGGAACAGATCGAAGACAGTTTCTCGAAGGTAATCTTGAACGTTATCAGTGGAAGTCCCTTGGAAGCAGCTTTTTGACGAGTGAAGTCTCTGCAGCGATGTTGTGGACCCAACTTCAGATCGAAGAAGAAATTACAAAAAAGCGACGTGGAATTTGGGAACGCTATCACGAAGCGTTTGCAGATGTTGAAAAGAAAGGCCTGGTCACGAGGCCTACAGTGCCGCCAGGTGCTGAGCATAACGGACACCTGTATTATCTAATTTTACCGGATTCCAGTTCGCGAACTCGAATGATACGAGCAATGAGTGACGCTCGGGTGGGAACGGTATTTCACTACACACCATTACATGAGAGTGATGGTGGTAAAACGTTCTGCAGGGTTGGTATGCCGTTAGAGCACGCATCCTCATTACCACACAGGCTGATCAGGTTGCCACTTTTTCCTGATTTGACAGACAGCAACCAAACTTATGTGATTGAATCCATTCTTGATTTTCTTGAGACACTTTAGATGGCAAATGCAGGGAATCGTGAGCAATTTTTAGGTACAGAATCTGAATTCGTTTCATTCCTGAATAGTTTTAACACTGATGAATTCAGACAGCAGTTAGCCTCTTCTCACAACATTCACATCAATGAAGTCAAACGCCTAACCGATATTTACTTCGGCGAGATGTTGCATGGATATCGTTTTCTGGAAACTCGGATGCCGGGAGGAAAATTACGAATTCTGGAAGTGGGCGCCGGTTTAGGACTCATCTCGATCTTCTTGCATCGAAGGGGGCATGAGGTTGTTGCGCTTGAACCTGCAGGGTTAGGATTTGATTTTTTTGAAGCTACAAAAAAAGAAATCTGGAAAATTGCCGGTACCGATACACCAAAATTAGCGGAGAAACCCGCGGAGGAATTGTCGCCCGAAAGCGATGGCTTGTTTGATTTTTCTTTTTCGATCAATGTGATGGAACATATTCAGGATATCGAGACGGCTACCAGCGCCATTCTCAGCGTACTCAAGCCAGACGGTATCAGTGTAAACTCGTGTCCCAATTACATTGTTCCATACGAGCCGCATTTCGCAATTCCGATAGTTCCATTTTCACCAGCTGCTACCCGGTGGTTGTTTTCCAGGAAAATCAGCACTGACACAGCTTTGTGGGACAGTTTTAACTTCATCACGTGGCGATTGGTTAGAAAAATGGCCAGAGATGGAGATGTGGATGTGAGTTTTGAACAAGCTTTGATTTACAATAGCTTTATCCGTCTGGGATCAGATGAAGAATTCATGAAACGGCACAAGGATGGTCCGGTTGGGTGGCTCTACCGGTTCCTCAAAGCAACTAAGTTACTGGGGTTACTGAAGTTTTTTCCACCTGCCCTCAGCACACCAATGGTGTTTACATATCGCAAAAATTAGCGGTCAGCTGTAAGCGGCAATCATGCAAAGTCCGGTTACGATCAAACCACAACCGAGAATTTGCGGAAATGCAAAGTTTTCTCCCAAGAAGTAATAGCTGCCAGCCATAACTAGCGGGTACGAAAGCGCTGCAAACGTAAACGCCACTCCCAGAGACATTCTCGAAACCATCGCATACCAAAGGATGGCTGCACTCACCAACATGATGCCAGCTAACCAGAGATATGGGTCTTTCAGAACCTGCCAGACAAATTCAATGAAACCGTCAGGCTTTAGCGGAACTTCACCGTGTCTTACATTGAAACGATGCTTAATTATCAGTTGGACAACTGAAAGCATTACCACCGCAGTTACTAGGAGGATGAAATTCTGAATCAATAAATGCTGCTCCAGGTTTGTGGGGTATCCAGCACGACTTTAGCCCTGACCGGGGTAATAGAGCCGTTGCTCAGGTGGCACATAATATTGCTCCAGATTTTCTGGTGTCCGAACGCGATAACCTAAAAACTTCAATCTTCGTTCATCCAGCTTTTCGAGCATTTCTTCACCGAGCATCCGGGGATAGTCAAACCGTTGACGCATAAATGAGCGGCACACATTGATGGTAAGCGCGTGCCTGTATGCATTGGTCTTGTTTTCTCCTCCGCTGTGCCAGGTGCGTGCATTGAACATCACGCCATCACCCGCCTTCAGTAATGGGCGTTTGGCATTCGCAAAGAATTCTTCGGCGCTAGGTGCTTCGGACGTTTCATGTGAGTTGGGAAGATAATAAGTGGCGCCATTTTCTTCGGTAAAATCAGACAAGGCCACCAAAAACCCTAAATTGGTTGGAAACCCGTTTATCACTCGTGGGCTGTCCACATGTATCCGGTTTGAAAAGTTGCTCGCAGATGGCGGCATGCTGGAGGTCGTAAACGCATACAAGATACAATGAGGGTCAAGAGCAGCCTCAAGGTAGTCGTTCATCATCGGATTGCCTAGGAACTCGAGAAACAGGTCGTCATAAATCATGGGATTATGCACCATGCCCGTATCATTGTAGTAGGCATTGTCTCCCCATTTTTCCTCTTGCGCTTCTAATGCTTTTTCCAGCGCAGACTCATATTGAGTAACTTCATCTGAGGACAAGACGCCTTTGATGTGAACAAAACCATCCACCTGAAAGGATTTCATATTTTCTTCAAAAGTGTTGCTCAATACAATCTCCTTTCCTGATTTTCTGGTGTTACTTCTTCAGTACAAACCATACATATTTGAACATGCCTTTTGAAATGGGCAGGCATTCTTTGAGGTAGGCCATCACTGTTTCGGCTTCTTCTGCACTTTGCTGATGCAAAACCTTGGCATTTCCAAGAAACCAGTCGAAGTGGACTTCACATTGTGAGAAGCCCACATCAAGTGCTAAGCGCTTAAACTCGTAGGGGTCAACGCCACCTGTTTCTTTTGCCGGCTCGGCAGCACGGAACACATCTGCATCGATCCCGTATTCCGCTTCAATGCGTTTATCATTTTCTGTGACCATATCATGTTCACGCTTTACGAAGGCTGACACATCAACCTGATCGTAATCTGTCTCCTGACTTAGCGCAGCCCAATAAAATCTATTCGGTACCAGATCTATATAGAATTCCGCACCGTCTTTCATGACCCGCTTTGCTTCCACTAGCATCGCACGCTGGTCTTCAAGGTGGTCCAGAAACGAATATGCGGTCAGGGCATCAAAACTGTTGTCCTCAAAAGGCACATCCTCAACCTGACCATTGTGCAGCTCAATGTCGTGGCCCTCTGTATCGACCTGCTCGAGCATTGCCGGCGTAATGTCCACACCTCTAATCGTGGAGAAAAAGGGGCGAGCCAGATCAATGATAAACCCAGTACCACAGCCCAAATCAAGTAGCCGTTCTCCTTCCACCCTTTGCTTCAAGGCTTCAAGTCTGCTAGAGACCTTGGCCTTGTTTTCTGGTCTGAAATGAGGCTCGTCCTTGTTGTAAACCTCAGCAAGGCTCGTGTGTACGTGGATATTGGCTTCAATCACGTCTGACATGGAACATTTCCTCCTTCAGAAATTCCTCTTCAAAAGAAGAGTCCGTGGTTTCAGCAACGATGTAGATTGGCCGCTGCAGGTTTTCATCCAGTAATCTCTGCATGTAAATTCCCATTATGCCGATCCCGAAATAGAGAACAGAGAACAAAAGAAGCATTGCGATAGCTAAAAAAGACAAGCCTGGCGGCAACGCAACATCAAAAAACACATACTGAATTACGATTAGTGCTGCATAGGAAATTGAGGCGAGAAATGCAACAAAACTTGCGGCCATAAAAAAGCCTGTTATGACGCTTGTGTATCCGATCAAATAGTCAAGCGCCAGTTTTATGCGCTTTTTGAAAGTATAGGAAGAATGGGTTCCTTTGGCCCCATCTATATTCACGTCAACAAAGGCGTGCGAGAACCCAAGAGCTGTGATCAATGGTCCATAGACTGGACGTCTTTCGCCATATCTGAGTATAGATCCTAGAACCCGGCGGTTAAAGCCACGCATCGTCCCGATTTGCTTGCCGGCAAATTCCGGATTTGAATTGTTGGTATATTTCTGGAAGAATTTCGAAGTTTTGCGCAAACTGCCATCGCTTCCGGCAATCAGGTTGGTGTAGCAGATATCAAATCCCTCAACCAGTTTTGCGAAAATCCTCTCAATGATTTCGGGATCATCTTCCAGATCAGCATCCAACATGATCACGTTCTGTCCTGAACTTGCCGCAAACCCAGCCTTAAGTGCTGAGTGCTGCCCAAAATTCCGGGAAAATTTGATCCCACGCACAAACTTGTTTGAAAGATCACGGATAATCTCCCAGCTCATGTCTTTGCTGCCGTCATCCACTAGAATCACTTCGTAATTTTTCTCACAGCATTTTTGGCAGGTTTCGCAAATGCGCTGCACTAACTCTTTCAGTGTGCTCTGATTATTGTATATTGGCACAACAATGCTGAGTGCTATGTCATTCTTTTCAGACATTTATACCGGCTTTTTTGGAGAACATGACTTGATTATCCTACGCCCCCTGGAACGTTCTGACCTCTTAACACTAAGACCATGGCGTAACAACCGCAAACTGAGGAACCAAACACACGGATTTCGCTTTCCGGTAAGCGAAGACATGGAACAGATCTGGTTCGAAAAAAACGTGCTGGAGGCGCCGCCTCACAAGGCCATATTCGCAATACAGCATGAGGATAACAGTCTTGCCGGACTGGCTCAACTTGATGGTATCGATCTGGTACATCGCAATGCTCGTCTGGGGATATTCATCGGCGCGGAAACCGCTCGGGGCAAGGGCCTCGGCAAGAAGGCACTAATTGAATTGATTGATTTCGGATTCGCTGATTTGAATCTCGTGAAGATCTATTTGTACGTCAATATTTCAAATACGAATGCCATAAGACTTTATGAGCAAACGGGGTTTGTCACCGAAGGCACATTGAAAAGCCATTACTTTGTAAATAACAGCTGGGAAGATCTTCTGATCATGTCGATCTTTCAGGAAAACTGGCAGCCGTTACAAGACTAAACTCTAGGAAACAAACCGCATATAACGTCCGATATCAGGACCGCAATTGAACATCAAATCTATGATGGAAACACCGTGGGTAAACTCTCCCCAAAGCTGCGGATATTCCGGATATCCATCATAGTTGAACCATGTCACACCAATTCCTGCAGCATTGAACTTATCTTCTTTAAGGTAATCTTTGGCTGCAGGGCCGGATACATACTCACTTGCACCAGCATTTGCGCAAATTGTCACCAAACGTTCTGTTTGCTCGCCGCCCACATCATAATCATCCGAACTCGATATTTTAGTCTTAATACCAATATGTTCGCTAATTCTTTTTATGAACTTAACGTTTATTTCTGACAGCAGATCGATTGATTGTTCGTAAATCGGGTGTAGCATTTCAGCAGTGTAATCAAAATGGTCTGTCTTGCGATAATTGGCCTCGATGGTTTTCCAGTGCTTCACACGCCATCGCTTATCCGTGGCTTTTACCTCGGAAACTTTTTGGTCAAGGCCTTGCGACACCGGAATGGTAATCCATTGCACACCATTGGGTGTCTTGATTTGATTACGGTTACGCCAGTCGTTTTTTGTGTATTGAACATCGTCATAAATGATAAATTCATCCACGCTGGCAATCAGGTCAAAATATCCCTTCCAAGGTATGTAATTGGATTGAAGGATTGCTACC
>CAWUJF010000152.1:0-7074 GCA_963922405.1 uncultured Hyphomicrobiales bacterium
CCAGTGAGGACGCCGAGAAACTGCGCATTTCGCAGGAGATGGCTGTGAGCGCAGAACGGATTCTGTCTGATCGGGAAACCCGATCTCTCGAGATCGAGCGCCAAAAGGCAATCGAAACTGCAGAAATTGAAAGCAGAAAGGAAGTCGAAGCAGCCGAAATCGAGAAACAGAAAAATGTAACTGCCCGCCGGATCGAAGCTGATCATGAAACGAAGGCGTTGGAGATTTCCCAGCAGAAAGATATCGAGATTTCTCAGATCGCTGCGCGGGAAGAAACAAGCAAAACCCGGATCGAACAGGAAGAGAAAATCCGGTCTCTGGAAATCGAGCGCAACAAAGCGGTTGATGAAGCAGAGATTGCGGCCAAGGAAGCTGTTGAAGCTGCCCGAATTGCTCAGGAAGCAAGGGTTGCGGTCAAGCGCACTGAAAGCCAGGAAGAAACAAAAGAGCGCGATATTGCCATGGCGCAGGCGCTTGAAGCTGCAGAGATCGCAAAGGCTGAAGCAACGGAAGCCAAACGGATTGCGAAAGAGAAGAAAATCGCAGCCGAGCGGATTGCCTATGAGCAGGATCTCCGCGAGCGTGAAATCCAGCGCAATCGGACTGTCGATACGGCTAACATCGCAGCTCAGGAAGAGGTCAACGCTGCTCGCATAAATGAGGAACGCCGCACACGCAGCTCCGAGATCGAGAAGGAAGCTGAACTGCGCTCCCGTGAAATCGAGAAAAACGAGGCAGTCGAGAGCGCAGAAATTTCCTCCCGCCGTCTTGTGGAGCAGATGCGGATCGAGAAGGAAAAACTCACTGCTGAAGAAAAAATTACGCGTGATGAGGAAATTCGCAAGCTCGAGATTGAGCGCAATAAGGCGAATGACTCCGCACAGATCGAAGCTGAAGAGGCAATCGAAGCTGCCCGTGTGAACAAGGAAAAATCAATCGATGTCACAAGGATCCTTGCCGAGAAGGAGCTTGATGCCAAGAAACTTGAGCGTAAGAAGGCAATTGAGCAACTTGAGATAGCAAGAGTTCAAGCCCTGCGTGAAGCCGAAATCGGTTCGCAGGAAGAAATCGAACGCGCCAAAATCGCATCCGAACGGGGCCTTGATGACGCCCGGATAGGCCATCAGACGGAGCGCCGTAAGCTCGAGATCGAGCGTGAGCGTGCGGTCAGTGAAGCTGAAATGGAAAAGGCAATTGATCTCTACAAGAAGTCGCTTGAAGAAAGTGCTGCTGAAGCTGAAGCAGAACTGGCCAAGGCAAGGGCGACGGAAGCTGCAGAAAGAACGATTACCGTCAAAGAGAAAGAAGTTGCTGAGCGCAAACGCTCTGTTGATACGGTTCTTGCGGAAAAAGCAGCAGACGAGAAGAAGATTGCTGCTGAAGCTGAGCGGATAAAGGCTGCTGTCGAGGCAGAAGCCCAGAAGCTTATCAACGAAGCCGAGAACATTCTCACCGACGAAGCGCGTCATTCATTGTTCAAACGCAAAATGCTGGAACATGTTGAAGGCATTGTGTCTGCCTCGGTCAAACCGCTTGAAAAGATCAACGATATCAAAATCATGCAATTGGGTGGCTCCGGTGCCGGTGGTATGAATTTCAACGGTGATGGCAGTGGTTCCGGCGGTGGTGGAAACGGTGGCGGCGGCAGCCCCACGGATGAAGTGATCAATTCCGCACTTAGATACCGTGTACAGGCACCCATGGTCGACAGTCTGCTGAACGATATCGGCATTGAAGGGTCTAATATCGCCAAGTCAGACATTATCAGAACCGCAAATGACATGGCCCGTGCTGGCAATGAGATGAAGCGGCTGAAATCCGGCAACAATGATCAGGGGAAATCATCCTCCGACGGCAAGGAGAAAAAATAGATGGCACGCGTCTATATTTCCTCTGTGATTAATGCTTCGGCAGAAAAGGTCTGGGAGCGGGTGCGGGACTTTAATGCCCTGCCGCGCTGGCATCCGCGTATTGCCGATAGCCGCATTGAGGATGCGCTACCTGCAGATAAAGTGGGCTGTATCCGCAACTTCAATCTCCAGAACGGGGACAATATTCGTGAGCGGCTTCTGGGCCTGTCTGACTATGACATGTTTTGCACCTACGCCATTCTGGAAAGCCCTATGCCATTGACCGACTATGTTGCAACGCTCCGCTTAACCCCAATCACAGACGGAGAGCGGTGCTTTGCAGAGTGGTCAGCGGAATTTTCCTGCGATCCATCTGATGAGGAAGGCCTGGTCAATGGCATCGGGACGGATGTCTTTCAGGGCGGATTTGACGCGCTCAAGCGGCATTTCGGAGGTTAGGCATGGTCAGTGTGAAACGCAGCACCATACTCGATGCACCCGTTGAAGCGGTTTGGGATATCATCCGCGACTTTAACGGTCATGACCGCTGGCATCCAGCCGTTGCCACCAGCCAGATAGAGCGCTCTGAAAGCTCAGACCGCGTTGGATGTGTGAGAAAATTCAAGCTGGAAGATGGTTCTGAACTGCGTGAGAAACTTCTCAGCCTCTCGGACATGGAAACCACATTCACCTATTGCCTGCTGGATACACCCATCCCCCTGTTCAACTATGTGGCGCATGTGCGGCTCTTCCCGGTGACGGATGACGACACCACGTTTTGGGAGTGGGAAAGCCGTTTCGACACACCAAAGGGCAGGGAAAATGAGCTCGCTGATCTTGTGGGCGACGGCATTTACACGGCGGGTTTTGAAGCTATCCGCTCTCACATGGGACTGGAGGTTCATTAGATGATCACGGTCGATAATTTCAATTCCGTTGCAGAAGGCGCAAACGCTCTTTCATCCGGTGGACGCTACTATGGCGGCGGAACCCTTGTGATGCGCGACGCAAACTATGCGGAAGAAAATCTGGAACGTATCGTTCGCGTCTCAGACCCCACACTCAATGAGATCAGGACACAGGGAAACCGTCAGATCCTGGGTGCAGGTGTCACAATGGCTCAGATCATTCGTACCCGTGAAACAGAACACCTTTCCGATGTGGCAAAGGCAGTGGGCGGACCGGCAATACGCAGTGCAGCAACCCTTGGCGGTAATCTGTTTGCACCCAATCCTTACGGGGATTTCGCTGTTGCCATGCTGGCTTTGGACGGAATTGTTTCTGTCACGGGTGCTGGTGAACAGGGCATTGAGCAGTTCCTTGCTTCCAGGGACAGCTTCGCGGGCATTGTCCAAAACGTTTCGCTTGCAGTTCCTGATCGCGGCACGTTCCGCTTCAGGAAAGTGAGCCGCATCAAGCCGAAAGGGGTTTCGGTCATGTCAATTGCCACCTGGCTTCCCCAAAGTGCTGGGCGTATTTCCAATGCAAGAATTGCATTTGGCGTGATGGGGCCGCACCCGATCAGGGCAAAGGCTGCAGAACAGGCGCTTGAAGGCGCGCAACTGGATGAAACAACGGTCGATCGGGCCGTTACAACCTTGAACAACGATCTCAGACCGATGGATGATGCAATCGCGTCAGGCTGGTACCGAAGCGAAGTCGCCCCCATCCATCTCAAACGAATGCTGTTGGAAAGGAGCGGATGAGATGAGCAAAAAGCCATTGCAATTTACTCTGAACGGTTCGCCGACCGCGGTATTCGCAAACGGAGGCGCCAATCTTCTCGACGTTCTGCGTCGAGAAGTCGGCGACCTCACCCCCAAATACGGGTGCGGGCAGGGCACTTGTGGCACCTGCACAATTCTGATTGACGGCGAGCCACATCTGGGTTGCCTCACCCTGGCGGAATCGGTTGAGGGAAGGAGCGTGGAAACAACAGGCGGATTGGCCAATGGGCCGGACCTACATCCTTTGCAAAAGGAGTTTATGGAAGGGTTTGCTGCCCAATGCGGGTTCTGCACGCCCGGCATGTTGATGGCCGCAAAAGCGCTTCTCGACCAAAATCCGAGACCTTCCAGAGAAGAAGTGGTCGAAGCAATTTCCGGAAACATCTGCCGATGCACCGGTTATGAATCGATCATTGATGCGATCCTGCGTGCCTCGGGCCAAAATGTGGGGAGGGCTGTCTGATGTCCTCGATTGAATTCCGCAAGGATCTGTTCGCCGATGAGCGTGACGACAACCTGAACGAGATCGGTAAGCCAACCGTCCGTCAGGATATCCTGGGCCATGTGACCGGACGCTCCCCTTACTACGATGATCACCTGTTCGACGGCTTGTTACACCTCAAATGTGTCCGTTCCCCCCACCACCATGCGCGCATCCGATCCATCGATACAAGTGCTGCTGAGCGCATGCCAGGGGTTAAACGTGTCATCAAACCGAGTGATGTGCCGAATAATCTTAACACATTGCTTTCACTGATTAATTTCGGAAAAGATGACGAAGCGCTTCTGCAAGGAGGCAAGGTTTCCTATGTGGGCGAACCCATTGTTGCTATCGTTGCCGAAACCGAGCATCAAGCCCGAAGAGCCGTTGATGCCGTTAAGGTTGACTATGATGTGTTGCCGCATGTGCTTGACCCGGAAGAGGCGATGAAACCGGAAGCACCTTCAGTGAATGAAGCCTATCCGAATAACACTTTCGACTACCATGAATTGTACGACCACCAGAAGCTGAGATTTGGCGATACACAAGCTGCTTTTCAGGCTGCTGATCACGTGGTGGAGGGGAAATACCAGCTCTCGCCAATTGAGCAGGCGCCCACTGAAACCTGCGGTGCTATTGCGGCTCCAGAAACGAATGACCGTTACGTTTGCTACACGGGTACACAGGCACTGTTCTTCTCACTGGGCACAACGGCGAAACTACTCGATATGCCATCTTCAAGGTTGCATTTCGTGGGTGGGACCGTAGGCGGAGGCTTTGGCGGCAAAGTTGACAGTTTGCATGAACCGCTAGCGGTTTTGGGTGCGCATCTGACCGGCGCGCCAGTGAAATACGTATTTGATAGGCAGGAAGAAATGCAAGTCGGGGCACCCCGGGGTGCCGAGCGTTGGTATATCAAAGATGGCGTGATGAATGACGGGCGGATAGTCGCCCGTCAGTTTACAGGAATTTTCGATGCAGGCGCTTACTCCAGGCTTAGCCCTTATGCCATTGTAAAGGCGACAGGCCATCTGCCGGGTCCGTATACGATCCCGAACGTTTCTTCCAATGTCTATTGTGTTTACACAAACCGAACCCCTGCGACCGCAATGCGAGGCTTCGGCATCACCGCAGTAGATTTCGCGATCGAGTGCCACATGGACAAGGTGGCCTCACAGATCAACATGAACCCGATCGAGTTGCGGATCAGAAACGCATACCGCGACGGAGACATGAAGGCGCACCGTCGACTGGCCAAGAACACCGCATTGATTGAATGCTGTCAGGTGGCGGCACAAAAGGCGGGTGTGAGGCTCAGCCCCGAACTCATGGCCGATTCAAGCCTTCGCGGTGGTGGCACACCGGAACGCATTGAAATTCCAGAAACCCTGACCGACGATTACGGCAAAATCGGTGATCGACGCAGGTCAAACATCCCAATTCATCCGGGAGAAGGAACTGGTCAGCAAAGCCGTGTCGCCGCAGGTGTCCGCGGAGAGCAGGTGGTCGCAGCACCCGCCCAGGACACAGACATGGTAATCGAGCCGGGCAGGGATGGTTATCGCGGGCCATCAAGTGGTGAGAAGCTACCACAGGCACCGCAAACTATGGCGCCAATTCAACCAACTCCGTATCCTGAAGCGGAAACAGCTGCTCAGCCAGTAACTGCGGCGCCAGCGCCCCCGCCACCACCAACAACTCCGCCCCCAACGGCATCTCCACCGGCTGCAACGCCGCAACAATCGGCACAGCCAACCCCATACCAGCCGGACAAACCGTTTGACCGTGGTGTGAAGCGGCCCGGCGTTTCACGGTTTCTCTCAGGTTCAAGGAGGCGATAGTCATGACAATTCATCATGGTAAGGGATTTGCCTGCATAAACTATCCGATTGGCATGAATCTTGGCGGAGACCCAAGTCAGGCGCTGGTTCACTCCACACCGGACGGGAAGTTCATGGTTTCCTTAAGCTCTATTGATCTGGGGCAGGGGATGAAATCGGTCACCCGCCAGATCGCGTCTGAAACACTGGGTGTGCCCGTTGCCGATGTCTATGTGGATACTGCCGACAGTGATACTGGCCCCCATTGCATGGGTTCCTTCGCTTCAAGAGGTACGCACCGGGTTGGAAACGCAGTCATTCGGGCGGCCACGGAGGCTAGAAAAGCCCTCCTGGAAGCAGCTGCGGAGGAGCTGGAGGTAAATGCTTCAGACCTTGATACGGACGGGCAGGGCAATATCCATGTGAAAGGCGCTCCAAGTCGCTCCATCACCGTGGCCGATACCGCAATCGCTGCCCTGTTTAAGCAGGGCAGAACCCTATCTGGGCGGGGTATTTTTCTCATTCCGCCATCAGAAGCTGATCCCAATACCGGTGAAATGAGCCCGGTTTCCTGCTTTGCCCATGCAGCGGTAGTGGTCAATGTTTCAGTGGATGATGAAACCGGTGAAGTGGAAGTCACAGACATAAATTCTGCCTATGAAGTGGGCCGGGCGCTTAACCCCAAACTGGTGGAGCAGCAATTGGTGGGTGGCGCATGGATGGGTGTTTCGCACGCGCTCTATGAAACCACGGAACCTTATTATCCTGCCCGCGAACACGGGCCTGAAGACTTCAATACTTACCTGATGCCGGGCCCTGGCAATGTGGCTAATCACAACATTGCAGTTCTTGAACGCCCGGCGGAAGACGCACCCTTCGGCGGTAAAGGGCCGGGTGAAATGTGCGCCAACCCCCTCCTGCCGGCAATAGCAAATGGTGTCTTCGATGCTGTCGGTGTCCGCTGTGATGAACTCCCCATTACTCCTGAAAAAGTCTTGCGCGGCCTTCAGGCCAATGGCGGTGCTAAACCACAAAGAAGGCTCGATTAGGAATGGCAGTTCGTCCCACCATTGCCGGCATCGATAATCCCGCTGAATTGCAGCAGGCCCTCATCGGTGCCCAATATCTGGCGGATGAAGGGCTCGCAACAGCAGCCTATCTGGCGCTTGCACTCGGTAAACATCTGCTGCTGGAAG
>CAWUJF010000153.1:0-7058 GCA_963922405.1 uncultured Hyphomicrobiales bacterium
GGAGCGGCTTGCGCAAAATGCACTGATGCGGATTGCCCGAATGCGCTGTCGAACTGATGGCATGGAGAATGGCCGGCTGATCCTGCGGATTAGAGAGGGAAAGAAAACCGTAACCCGAGGCCTGATCCTCCGTCAGCTCAAGCAGGCGCTGTATTTTGGGAGAGACCCATAACAGATGGCCATTGCTGGAATGAACCGAACAACAAAACGGCAGGGATGAGAGAATTGATCTTGCTTCAGCAGACAGCAAATCATTTGCAGCCTGAGGCACAGGCTCTGCCTGAGGCCTGGCGCCGGTAGCTTTCTTCAGCCACGAAATGGAGGAAGCGATTACAAAACTCAAAACTAAACACCGCGGTTGTATGGTACCTCCAATTGGTTACACAACGTATTTAATGGAATCCTAAATTCCGCTTTGGCACGAACCAAAGTGATCCCAAATGGCACGCTTTTCCTCGTTTTCTACGGTCATGGTAAACAGGACCTTTCCAGATCATTACTGAATCGTTTCGATAAAATTTTAGACAAATTGCGAAACAGTTCTAAAACGCGACTTAATTCATTCATGTTACTCATGCAGCCGGGACAACAACACGGGTGGAAACATGTTCAGACTGGTAATCGCCATATGCATCGCTGTCTTGCTGATGCCGGTAGATCCTGATGGTGTACAACTGCAAAATTCAACATCTGATGCAGCACCTTCGCAAGAAGTGTCGAGCTATGATGTGCTATCTGCAGCGCAGAGCATCTATACTGACGTTTCCACATTCTGTAACCGTAATGAAGAAACCTGCGAGACGGCAAAAGCCTTTGCCAAGAAATCGATCGTGGTACTGGCATCTTTCATTTCAGACCTAAAGGGCAATTCAGCTGAAAGTGTAAAGCAAGAGCCAGCTTCCGGTGTTGATCCGGTAACCACCGCCACGGTCAAATAGTCTCACCGGCTACAAAATCCTTAGATTCAAATAATTACGCTACCAAGCGGACACAACTCGCCTTATATAGGGCTGGTAACGACCCAAACTTGAACGGCATTTTGATGGATATTGAAGTGATAATCGAAAACTTTCAGTTTCTGGATGACTGGGATGACCGGTATAAATATCTGATAGAGCTCGGTGCTACCCTGCCGGAGTTCCCGGAAGAATATCAAACCCGTGAAAACAAGGTTCAGGGTTGTGTGAGCCAGGTGTGGGTCAAGTCCAACAAGCTTGATGAAAGTGCGGATCCGGTCCTTGAATTTTCCGGCACATCGGACGCCCATATTGTGAGCGGGCTGGTTGCAGTTTCCTTTGCGATTTTCTCCGGTCAGAAAGCCTCCAAGATCGTGGAAACCGATGAAAAGGCGATCTTCAACGAGATCGATCTTTCAGAACACATCACGCCACAAAGATCGAACGGGCTGAAATCACTGGTGGAGCGCATCAAGACAGATGCCCGCAATGCGCTGCAGCACTAGAATTATCTGAAGAACTGCAAAACAGGTTGAAAGAACTTGGACAGCAATATGCGCGGTTAAGAAATCCGCTGCCGGTGAAGGATCGGAAAGTCAGAAGGGACAAGTCCGGGAATTCCAATGCTCAGGAAACCCATGCCTTAATACCGGGCAAGAAAAAACCCCGGCAGGTTTTGGACGTGGCCGGGGTTAGAATAGTATAGTTTTTTATTATTACTTTTTCTTTTTGATCTTGGTTCCAGGCTTGCGGCCGAGACCCATATCGCGCGCCAGTTTTGAACGGGCTTTTGCATAGTTTGGTGCCACCATTGGGTAATCATGAGGCAGACCCCATTTTTCCCGATACTCCTCAGGCGACAGGTCATAATGACTGCGCAGGTGACGTTTAAGAGATTTGAACTGCTTTCCATCCTCAAGGCAGATGATATAATCGTCTGTCATTGATTTCTTGATTGGAACAGCAGGTTTAGCAGTATTTGCAGCGAGGCTGGAGCCTTTCTGGTTTGCTTTTGCCAAGGCATTGTATACCTCGCCAATCAGTACTGGTAACTCCGATGTGGAAACCGGATTGTTACCGACATACGCAGATACTACTTCTGATGTCAGTTCGAGTACGTTGTCGTAATCATCAACAACATTACTCTCTTGTTCGCTAATAAGATTGTCCATATTGATACCTTTTGATCCCTTTCGGGAGGGTTTGTTATTGATTTAGGTGAAACAGATAAGTCTGCTTGCCCAACATGGCTTTCAGATCAAGTCCTACACTAATGTGTGTTAGCTAATGGCTTTATCCAAATGCATTAAACAGCATCATATCGCCCCGATAGTCAGCCAGTTTTCGACTTATTGACGTTCACGTCAAAAGTCAACCTTTCGACATGGAACACCAAAGAAAAAATACACAAAACTGTGTTAAGATTACGACATATGCTTATTGAAATGCCAATATTCATTGATAAATACAAATGAAAGCAAACAGTTACAGAACTATAAAAGGCTATATATGACTAAAGTAGTAAAGACAGACGATGAGTGGCGCAAACAACTCACGCAAGAGCAGTATCATGTTACGCGCGAACACGGCACCGAACGTGCCTGGACCGGTCCGCATCTTGATGAGAAGCGCGACGGAACTTTCATGTGCGTTTGCTGTGGCCATGACCTGTTCCGAACTGCTGCTAAATATGAGTCACATTCCGGCTGGCCGAGTTTCTTTCAACCGATGAATGAAAAATCAGTGACAGAGCATGTGGACCGCTCTTTCTTTATGAAGCGGATTGAAATACGGTGCGCCAACTGCGATGCCCATCTGGGACACGTGTTCAATGACGGTCCCCAACCCACCGGGTTGCGCTACTGCATGAACGGGCACGCGCTGGAATTTGACCCTGACGAATAAAGTTGACATATGAAAACGATTTTTCCCGCTGCCAAGGATGCTCCTGCGGCAGATAAGAGACCCTATTCCTCCACTCATCACGGAATAACCCTTACAGACCAATATCACTGGCTTCGTGCGGATAACTGGCAGGAAGCCATGCGTGAGCCGGAAAAGCTTCCGGAAGACATCAAATCATATCTCAAAGCTGAGAACGCCTACTATGATGCGGCTATGGCGGACACGAGCGATCTGCAGGAAAAGCTGATCGCCGAGATGCGTGGGCGGATCAAGGAGAATGACAGTTCGGTTCCGGTGAAAGACGGCCCGTTTGCCTATTCCTGGAAATATGTGGAGGGGGGTGAACACCCTATCCGGATCAGGACCCCGCGTGATGGTGGCGATGAAGCTGTCCTGCTGGACATCAACAAGGAGGCTGAGGGTCAGGAATATTTCGAAATCGGTTTTGTTGACGAAGACCCATCCCACAAGATCCTGGCCTGGAGTCGGGACATCTCAGGAGCAGAATATTATGCACTTGTGTTCCGTGATCTTGCTACGGGCATAGACGGTGAAACAGAAATTGCCGATGTGGGTTCCGCATGCTGGGCCAATGAGGCCACGTTGTTTTATTCCCGGGTGGATGAAAACCACAGACCATCCAAGATCTTCCGCCATACGCTGGGTACTGACCCGGCAAGCGATGTGCTCGTCTATGAAGAAAAGGATCCGAGGTTTTATTGCGGCGTGAGCAAGAGCCGTTCGGGCGACTACATTTTCCTGTCAGCCGGCATGAACGATCAGGACGAATTGCGGTTTATCCCGACTTCGGATGTGACCGCTGAACCAACGCTCATGCAGGAGCGGACCGAAGGGCTTGAGTATTCTGTTGAGCACCAGGGAGATCGCTTCCTGATCCTCACTAACGCTGGTGGCGCGGAAGACTTCAAGATCGTGGAAACGCCTGTTACCGCGCCATCCATGGACAACTGGAAAGACTTCATCCCGCACAAGCAGGGACGCATGGTGATTTCCGTTGATGCCTACAAAGATTGGGTGATCTGGATGGAGCGGGAAAATGCGCTTCCCCGCATCTGCTTCATGGGCAAGGATGGTGAAGTGCGTGACATTGCCATGGATGAAGAGGCCTATGGACTTGGTGTTTCTCCAAGCCCGGAATTTGATACGGACATGTTCCGCTACACTTATTCCTCACCCACAACACCAAGCCAGACCTTTGATTATGATCTGAAGTCCGGTGAGCGCACTTTCCTGAAAGAGGCGGAGATCCCGTCAGGGCACAACAGCGCTGATTATGTGACGCGGCGTATCCTTGCAAAATCCCATGACGGGGCTGAAGTGCCGGTGACCATTCTGCATCATAAAGACACCAAGCTTGATGGTTCTGCACCTTGCCTCCTTTACGGATACGGTTCTTACGGCATGTCCATGCCATCAGGTTTTTCTGCAAACCGCCTGTCGCTCGTTGATCGCGGTTTCGTCTATGCCACAGCCCATGTGCGTGGCGGGCAGGAGAAGGGTCGCGCCTGGTATGAAAACGCCAAGTTTGGCAAGAAGCCCAATACGTTCCACGATTTTATTGCGTCAGGAAAAATGCTTGCGGAACTCAATTTCACCTCTGAAGGCAACATCGTGATCATGGGTGGTTCGGCTGGCGGATTGCTGGTGGGCGCATGTGTTAACATGGCGCCTGATCTTTTTGCCGGTGCCATAGCTGACGTGCCGTTTGTGGATGTACTCAACACTATTCTGGATGACACCCTGCCGCTCACACCGGGTGAATGGTCTCAATGGGGTAATCCGATCGAGAGCAAAGAAGCCTATGACGACATCGCTTCCTATTCGCCCTATGACAAGGTGGAAGCGAAGGATTATCCTGCCATGCTGGTCACCGCAGGTGTATCCGATCCGCGCGTTACTTATTGGGAGCCTGCCAAATGGGTTGCCAAACTGCGCGACATGAAAACGGACGAAAACGTGTTGCTGTTGCGGACCAATATGAGCTCCGGACACTTCGGTAAATCCGGACGGTTTGCAGCACTTGAAGATGCAGCGCGGTCGTATGCATTCGCGCTAAAAGCGGTTGGTAAAGCCTAAGGCGTTTTCTGCGAAGCAACTGGCGGAATGGCTTTCAGATATTTCGCCATTGCATTGAGGTCTGACTTCGGCAGTTTGGCCATGTTTGCTTGCACGGAAACCATACTGCCGCCGACGGAATCAAAGTCCGGTGTGAAACCAGATTCCAGATAATAGGCGATATCTGACTGAGACCAGGAAGCCAAGCCATCTTCGTGCGGGGTGATGTTGGGGATTTTGCCATCTCCTTCCGGCGCTGGACCGCCTGAAAGCCAGCGGGATGTATCCATGCCGCCAAGGCCTGAATTGGTGCGTGGTGTATGACATTCACCACAGTGGCCGAGTACTTCCACCAGATATCTGCCGCGTTCAAGTTCCGCGTCTCCACCCGTATCCACATTTGGCCGCTGATGAGGAAATGCCAGTTTCCAAAGACCGGTGCCGCGCGAGATGTTGAACGGGAACGGCAGGTCATGCGGCTTGTTGGGTGTGGCGACCGGTTCCAGTGTCTTGATGAATTCAAACAGGTCAGCGAGATCCTGACGCGTCATGGTTGAATAAGATGTATATGGAAATGCCGGATAATAATGGCGGCCATCAGGGCTTGTGCCCAACAGTACCGCATTGGCAAAATCGTTCAGGCTCCAGCTACCAATGCCAAACTCGGGATGCGGTGAGATGTTGGGGGCATAGAAGGTGCCGACCGGTGTGACCAAAGGATGATCCCCGCCTAGGCGGAGTTTCTCTTCATCCTTTGCACCTTTTTTTGCATGGCATGAAGCGCAGCCGGAAGCCCAGAACACAGCTTCTCCCTTGGCAGCATCACCAGCATAGGTGATACTGACTGTGTCATCGAACGTTTGGGGTATCGTCAGCCACCAGAATACTGCAAACCCAATTATGGCGACTGTCGTGGCTAACTTAACAAGCCATCGGAGCATTTAACTGCCTATTCTTTTTTGACGCGGTAACCTTCGTGGCAGGCTTTACAATTCTTGGCAACAGAACCGAAAGATGCTTTCAGTGCATCGAGATCAGCTGGCTCACCTGCCTGGATGGCAGCTACAAGGTCCTCTCCAAAAGCCTTGCCTTTTGCTTGGAATCCTTCCCGGTCAGACCAGATCTTGGGTGATGCGGTTGTCTCGCCACCGGTCTCGGAACCTTCGGGGAACAGTTCACCAAAGCCGGTTCCTGCCTCGCCAATGGCCATGTAAGCAGCCAAGGCAGCCTTGCTATCAAACGGGTTTTCACCTTTGACCATCTTGCCGATAATGCCGAAATTCTTGCCCACTTCCTTCATCTTGGCTTTGCGGTCAGCAATGGCATCAGCATTGGCTAAAGAGGTTGTGGTGAGAATTGCAGCTGAAAATACACTAAAAATCATATACTTAAGCGATTTATTCATAGTTAGGGGTCTCCCATGAAAAAGGTTAACGCTCCGAGTTTAGTAAACAGATGTGGCGTGTCTAGTAACCAGAGCGTTTCATTCCAGTAAACGCACTGTTTACAAATAGTGAACAATCAAACAAAAACCCCGGCCTACAAGACCGGGGTTTGATAACAGGAAGGCTTTTGGACCTTAGCTTGTTGCAGCTTCGTAAAGCTCAAGCACGTAGTCCCAGTTGATCATATTATCAACGAATGCTTCCAGATACTTAGGACGGGCATTGCGGTAGTCAATGTAGTAGGAATGTTCCCACACATCGCAACCCAGGATCGGTGCCGCACCGTGGATCAGCGGATTTTCACCGTTTGGTGTTTTCATGATTTCAAGCTTGCCGTCTTTAACAGCAATCCAGCACCAGCCAGAACCGAATTGTGTGGCGCCTGCAGCCATGAAGTCAGCCTTGAACTGGTCATAGCCACCGAGATCGGAATCAATAGCAGACTGCAATGCGCCTGGCAGGGATGTGCCACCGCCGTCTTTCTTCATCCAGTGCCAGAAGTGAATGTGGTTGTAGTGCTGGGCAGCGTTGTTGAACAGGCCGGCGTTTGAACCGTGGCTTTCACGAACGATGTCTTCCAGCGACTTGCCTTCAAGGCCTGAACCCTCAAGCAGATTGTTGCCGTTGGTCACATAAGCCATGTGGTGTTTGTCATGGTGAAACTCGAGTGTTTCAG
>CAWUJF010000154.1:0-7028 GCA_963922405.1 uncultured Hyphomicrobiales bacterium
CGTGCCGCCATCCCGCAAGATGCTCCAGGCCATATAGAGCAGGTAAACGACACCAAGATATTTGACCACCTGAAAGGCGAGCGCGCTCGTGTGAAAAATCGCAGCCAGCCCGACAATGCTAGCAATTGCAGCGGGTACAATCCCGATAGTGCACCCAAATGCTGCGGCCACACTTGCCTTGAAGCCGCGCCCGAGCCCGATTGCCAAAGTGTAGAGAACACCGGTGCCAGGTAAAAGGATCACAACCAGCGATGTCAAAAAGAATTCTAAGCTCATTTTTCAAACCTCCAAGGAAGAATTACCTCAGTGCGCAGGTAAAGTCGATCACCACTTTTGGACAGTGGCAAATTAGTTATTTCTTCCATCTGTTCAGGTCGCTGAAATCTCTGTTAAGGTCTGGAACGAGCAAATTATAAAGGGACTGGAATAGAATGGACTGGGATGAGATATCACGCCCCTGGCTTGAGGCAGCGCCGGTTTTGGAACCTTCATTTGCGCAAATTCTGGACATCCTTTTCGAAGAAGCAAATCTTTCTGCCGGTGAAAAGGTCCTGGATGTGGGCTGCGGTACCGGACCAACTCTGGTCGCAGCTGTAGAGGCTGTCGGTGAAACAGGTTCTGTAACAGGCATTGATGTGGCGCCACCCTTGCTGGCCCGCGCTGCAGAACGCGTTCCCGACACAGTCGAGTTGATCACCGCGGATGCGGGCACTCATTCATTTGGGAACGAGAAATTTGATACGATAATCTCAAACTTCGGCATCATGTTCTTTGCAGATAACGCGGCAGCTTTCACCAATCTCAGGAAAGCAGTGAAACCCGGTGGACGCCTGGTGGCAACCTTCTGGGGAGAACCTACTGACAACCCATGGTTTCTGGTGCCTTGGTTGGCCGTCAATGAATTCGTAGACGATGTTCCAAAACCTGATCCCACGGGTCCTGGTCCCACACGTTTTCGCGACACTTCCACACTGGATGAATACCTCTCCGCCGTAGGTTGGAAATCTCAATATAAAACGCATGACGTACATCTCACTGTCTCTGGTCCAGCGGAGAAACTGGCGACGCTGCAGATGAATTTAAACGTCAGCATGATGTTGAAGGAAATCGAACCCTCCGAGAGCGCATTGGCAAAGGTCGAAGAAAAGATCACCCAGGGAATGCGAGAGTATGAAGTGGATGGCAAGGTCCTTGTTCCCGCAAGGATCCACACGGTCAACGCTATCGCAGTTTAGTCGGGCTGCTGAGTGATTTAGCCCAGTTTCAAATCAGAGCGCTCGTATACATGGCGTCCATTGTCAGACGGCAGCTGGATCTTTAGTGCCCAGACCCGCCGCACATCGGCCATGCCGAGCTCTGGATTATCCTCCAGAAAGTCCCGCGTATATTGATTGAACTGATTGTGGCTTTTGATATTGGTTTTAAAGCCTGGAACCTTGGTCTGCGCCTGTAATGACAGATAAGCTTCGCACGCATCCGCAAGCGTTAGTCCCACATTGGCTTTCATCCATTCCATAAAGGCAATGTTGAAGCTGAAACCTTCTCCAACTTCAGATTTGAAAAAACGCCGGACATTCTGGGTGTTTTTGTAGCTGTCGGTGATAATGGTCGACTTGGAAAGGCTTTCGCTATGCCAATCAAACTTGGAAACAGGCTTCTTGTTTTTGTCTGATGGCAGGGTTTTCTCGCCGGTATCCAGAAAGTTTGCGATACGATCGAGAATGGTAAACTTGCCTGAACTGGTTTTGAGCCCGAGATTTCTCGCATGCGCCACAAGCTCGTCCTTGCGCCAATACCATTTGCGCAATTCTTCTCCGGTTTCGATCGTTCCTATCTCTGGCCGTGTTTCCATCCATCTTAATTATCGCAAGATCGTGCAAAAGCAATGACGCTGATAAGGGCGAAGCGCGGGAAAGTTCTCCTCACACAGACCGCGCAATCCCGATTGAGGTGAAACTCAGAAATGCTGCAATCAACAATGCCAGATAATAGTCTCCGAATTGGGTGAACAGATATCCCGCTGTAACAGGTCCCACAACGCCGGCAAGTCCCCAGGCGGTAAATACCCGCCCATAGGCTTTAACACCGTCCACTGCGCCGTAGATTGAACTGACGGCGATCGGGTAGACGGAAATCGTAGCCCCGTAAGTGAACCCGATGAGGCCAAGGCAAATGAGCAACAGAAATGGTAATTCCACATGCGCCATACCTACCAGAGCAAGGCAGGAGAGAATGGGCAACAGGCAGATGAGCAGTTTTGCTTCGATCCGGTCTGCCAGCGCTCCGGCAATGAGGCTTCCGATCATGTTGAGAATGGCAATGATGATCGGTGCTGCCAGGATCATCCATTCATTGGGCGAGGCGGTTCGCATAATGCCAGCCGCATGGCCAATCGCCATCAATCCAGCCGTGACCGCGGTGCCATATCCAGCCCACAGCTTGAACGTGGTTAGTGGTGAACCGTAAAATAGTTTGCCCCTGGCTTTCGATCTCACCTCCAATTGGGTTTTGGAAACGGTGAACAAGACAAAGACAATCGGCGCAATGAGAACCAGTACAACTGCCAGGCCAATCATGGCACCTCTAAATCCTGATCCAGCCATCCGGACATCAAAGAATATTGGGGAGAGAGCAGCACCTAGACCGTAGCAGGCAGTGATAAGTCCCATGGCAAGGCCGCGATGTTCCGGGTTTGCCTGGGCAGAGGTTTGTAAGGCAAGTGCATAGCCAAGACCGTTGGCAGCACCAAAGATCACGCTGTAGGATAACCAGACCAAAACAAGACTGTTCGCAAATCCGGCAAGCACGCATCCAAGTCCTGCAGCAAGACAGATGACCGCAACCGCAAGAGGCGGCTTGAAACGGGCAAAAAACAGATGTCCGAACAGAACACTGATCGTCAGACAAACCAGGGCCAGAGAATAGGTGAAACTGACCTCGGTACGCTCCGCATTAAATCTGGCTTCAAGCGGCTCCAGAAAAACAGAAAACGCATGAATGGAACCGAGCACAAGCATCAGTACCATTCCACCCAGAAGGGTCTGCATTCCATTTCGGCTCAGTGTGTTGGACAATGACTTCCTCTATTGCAGCTTGTCGCCAGCATATCCAATTGGGAATAAATGTTGAAGCTATCTTGAAAAGACAGAGCTCCCCAGAGTAGTAAAGGCCATCCCTCCAATTTTTCCAATCAAGGAACAAATCTCATGACTGCAATCATTGATATCACAGGCCGCGAAATACTAGACAGCCGCGGCAATCCCACTGTGGAAGTGGACGTACTTTTGGAGGATGGTTCCTTCGGTCGGGCAGCAGTCCCATCCGGCGCTTCTACTGGAGCGCATGAGGCCGTGGAACTGAGAGATGGTGGTGCACGCTACCTCGGTAAAGGCGTTTCGAAAGCAGTCGAATCCGTAAATGGTGCCATCTTCGACGCAATCGGCGGCATGGATGCGGAAGACCAGCGCGTGCTGGATCACACCATGATAGCTTTGGACGGAACTCGCAACAAAGCAAAACTGGGTGCAAACGCAATTCTGGGCGTCTCGCTCGCTGTTGCCAAGGCTGCTGCTGATGCTTCAGGTTTGCCGCTTTATCGCTATGTGGGCGGACCAAACGCATCTGTCCTGCCTGTGCCGATGATGAACATCATCAATGGTGGGGAGCATGCGGATAACCCGATTGATTTCCAGGAATTCATGATCATGCCAGTTGGTGCTGATACCATGAGCGAAGCGGTTCGCATGGGTGCGGAAGTTTTCCATACACTGAAGAAAGAATTGCAGTCGCAAGGTCACAACACCAATGTGGGTGACGAGGGTGGCTTCGCTCCAAATATTGCCAGCGCACCCGACGCACTCGATTTCATCATGCAGTCTATTGAAAAGGCAGGCTTCAAGCCCGGCGAAGACATGTGCCTGGCGCTTGATTGTGCCTCCACTGAGTTCTTTGAAGATGGCAAATATAATCTCAAAGGTGAAGGTCGCGTTCTGGAACCGGAAGCATTGGCTGCCTATCTTGCTGAATTGGTTGGCAAATATCCGATCATCTCAATTGAAGATGGTCTTGCCGAAGATGATTGGGAAGGCTGGAAAACCGTGACCGACATGATCGGTGATAAATGCCAGCTTGTGGGTGATGATCTCTTCGTCACCAATTCTGAGCGTCTGGCAAGCGGTATCGACATGGGCGTGGCGAACTCGATCCTTGTGAAAGTAAACCAGATCGGTTCACTTACGGAAACACTCGATGCGGTCGAAATGGCGCACAAGGCTTCATACACAGCTGTTATGTCTCACCGTTCAGGTGAAACAGAAGACGCAACGATTTCTGATCTGGCAGTCGCCACAAATTGTGGACAGATCAAAACCGGTTCTCTGGCTCGTTCAGACAGGCTTGCCAAATATAATCAGCTTTTGAGAATTGAGGAAAACCTCGGTGCGGCTGCGCAATATGCCGGTAAATCAGTTCTGAAATAGATCAATTCCCATAAGGGGAAACGGTCCGGTAAAACAGCGGGGTGAGCCCGTTTGCACATCTGGCGCGGTCATTGAACGGAGGTTTGAGATGGCCGCGAAAGTGTTTTCGCACAAGTATTTGGAAAGTCTTGTTCGGGTCCAACCCCTGTTTGTTACAGAGGAAACGGAACCATTTGGCACCGACTGCCACATGACCTTTTTCGTCCTCATAAATGATGTTGAAAATATCAGCCGTCTCATGATCTCCCGATGACCGGAGCTTCTTGATCAACGGTGGCGTCACATCAAGGCCGCGCGCTTCCAGCACAAGCGGTACAACGGCGAGACGGGCGCAGATGTCATGACCTGTTTCACCGGCAGCCTCCCACAATCCATCATGGGCGGGCAGATCACCATAGTCAGACCCAAGCTTCTTCAGACGATTGCGCAGCAGGTTGAAGTGTTTCGCCTCTTCAAAGGCTACCTGCATCCATCCATCAAAAAAGGACCTGGGCATTTTCTGATTGGTAAAACGGACGATGATATCAAGCGCCAGATCAATGGCGTTGAGCTCAATATGCGCAATCGCATGAATGAGCGCGAGCCGACCCTTGGCAGAGTTCAGCGGACGTTTCGGCACCTCCGCCGGAGGCAGGAGCTCCGGCTTTTCCGGGCGGCCTGGCCTTGCGGGTGCTGTCACATTTCTGGAGCAGGTGAGGGATAGTCTCCGATCCCGCCACGCCTGACTGACAAGATTGGTGATGGCAACCTTGTCATCCAGATCAGCACACACAAGCGCATCATAAGCACCACTGGCCAGGCTTTGAGGTGAGTAATCGGAGACCATAAGTTCAGCGGTTAAAGAGCCTGCACAGCTTCAAGAACAGCTTCCACGTGGCCAGGAACCTTCACTTTGTGCCAGGCTTTTTCCACAACCCCATCCTTGTTGATCAAAAGAGTGGTGCGTTCAACACCCATGTATTTCTTGCCATACATGCTTTTCTCAACCCAAACGCCGTAAGCTTCCAGGGCACTTTTTTCCTCATCAGAAACCAATGTGACAGTAAGCCCATGCTTATCGATGAACTTATCGTGTTTCTTAACCGGATCAGGGGACATGCCAATCACCATGCAACCTGCTTTTTCGAATTCAGGCAGCGTCTCTGAAAACCCTACAGCCTCCTTTGTGCACCCTGAAGTATCGTCTTTCGGATAGAAAAATAACACGATCGGTTTTCCCGCGTGTTCTGACAGACTGAAACTCCCATCTCCATTGGTGGGCAGGGTAAAATCTGGTGCTTTATCGCCTTCGGTAATCTTGGACAATTCGCCTTCCTTTCGACATTAAATAAATGCATGAATCATGTTATGCTATATAGACGCAACGGGTCTATTCGCAAGCTGCACTAAAGACAGATTCGAATAAACCTTTTTGATAGTAGGGGGCGAACCTGAACCAGTATCCACATCAGCCCTCTGAAGAAGGGCAAAGTAACGTGTCTCCAGGTAGTGTAAAAGCACAACATACTCTACCTAAGCCACGTTCTTTTTTGTCTCGTTCGGTACGAGTTCTGGCTTCCATTGGCGTTTGCCTTGTTTTCCTTGTTGGCGCATTGTTTTTCGGCGCATATCTGTTTCTTCAGGGCAAAACGGAAAAAGGTTCAATTCTGGTCACGCAGATCGAGTCACAAATGCAGAGCCTGGTTGGTTCGCAATTTGAGGTTTCGATTGAAAACGTGGAGCTTGATCTGAGCTTATCCGACCAATCTTCCATCATTGCGAACAATGTCGATATCAGAAACACATCAAACAACCTGTCCTTTTCAAAGGTCGGCAAGCTGGATATCAAGACCAATCTGCGTGATGCGCTCTCCGGTGTAATCGCGTTCGACAGTCTCCAGTTCCGTGCAGTTCAAGTGGATACTGCAGCGCTTAATCTGAACAGTGATGTATTGCTGCCACCATATCTTGATAAGCCGCTAAACGGATTTGGTGAAGTCCTTTCCCGCATCAACGAGAGTTTTGAAACACAGGGGATCAAATCATTCGAGGTCACAGATGCCGTAATTACGGGGCCGGTTTTGGGAAGAAAAGAAACGGACCCGATCAGGCTTTCAAACCTGGTTGTAGAGCCAACCAGCAACGGCTTTTCTCTGAAAACGGGGCTCAATACAGAGCTATCACCGATTGTCCTCAATTCTGAATACACAAAGCAGGAAGCCGGTGGTGAATATGCCTTCACACTGGATAACCTGCATCTGGGTGAATGGCTCAATGATCCCGATAGCCTGGATGGTTTCGTTGGTTCGAATGCGATTGTGAACGTTTCCGCACTACTGCCTTTTGATGCTGAAAACCGGGCCATTGAACCCAAGGTGACATTTACCACTACCCAGAATGATCTCCGTCTTGGGCTCAATGCCAACACGCGCGTAAAGGATGTGGAGTTGAACTTCCGCCTGATCCTCGACCGTAACCAGATTGAACTTGATCCTTCGAAAGTATCAGCGGGCAGGCTGCAGGCTGAACTGATCGGCGGTATCAAACCAAGCGATGACAGTCTGGGATATG